>JAGQVR010000067.1 GCA_020437875.1 Flavobacteriales bacterium | reverse complement strand
ACTCATGAGTTCATCTACTTCCAGTTCTGAACCGATCCGCCTGTTCGGTCGTGCACTGCTCGGTGCGTGCATCGTCGGTGGCCTGCTGCTCTGGGGCTTCGGCAATGGTCATCATGCATCGGTGATCGACTACCATGGTGCTGTAGCCGCCAAGGAGGAGAGGCTTGCCACCCTACCTTCCCCGAAGGTGGTCATCATCGGCGGTAGCAACGCGACCTTCGGCATGGATAGTGAGATGTTGGAGCAGGCGCTCTGCATGCCCGTTGTGAACATGACCATCCACGCCAACCTGGGTGTGGAGTTCATGGTGAACGAGGTGAAGACGCACCTTGGGCCTGGTGACCTGGTGCTCGCCTCCTTCGAGTACTCGGCCTTTCGTGAAGCTGTTCGGGACAATGAAGTGCATGTGCTCACCGTGGACCGGGCACCCGGTGCGATCCATGCGCTGCCTTGGTACCGGCGGCCTCGGGTGATCGCCGATGTGGCCATCCTGCGCATACAGACCGCTTGGAACGATCTATTGGGCAAGCGCAGGGGCGAAGGGCAGGAAGCGGTGTACCGGGCGGATGGCTTCAACGACCGCGGTGACATGGTGGCTCATCTGGGTCTGCCGCAACGTGGCCCGGAGAAGCAGCAACCGGTGGAGTACAAGGAGCCCGTATTCGGGAACGACTTCCTGCCGCTCGCTCAGGAACTGGTGGATAGCGCCTCCGTGCATCAGGCGCAGGTGGTATTCATATGGCCCTGCGTGGCGCGCTCAAGCCGAAGAGCGGAGGTGGAAGCAGTGGTCGCCCGGCGCATGGCACAAGCCGGTCATCCCTTGCTCGGGGATCCGGGCGCCTATGTGTTCCCGGATACGGCCTTCCACGACACGCATTACCACCTGCGGGCCGCCGGACGTGCGCTGCGCACCGAACAGCTGATCCGCGATCTCTGCGGAAGCGGTTCCGTCACTTGTTGTCAGGCCGACTGACCTTGTGGTCCTTCTTCTCGGCCACGAGCACGAAGATGTCCTCGTTGTCGCGCTTCATCAGGTAGCGCTCCCGGGCGAACTTCTCGAGCAGTTCCTTGTCGCTGCTCAACTCGTGCAGTTGCTCCTTGGTCCGTGCGATCTCGTTCAGGTAGAACTCTTTTTGCTCCTCCATCCGCCCCAGCTGCCGCCTGTTCTTGAAGGTGGTCCAGGCATCGCTGCGGTCGAAGAAGGCGATCCAGCACAGCAGGCCCACGGCTGTGGCGGTGTACCTGTTGCGAAGGCGCGATGGAATATGGTCCAGCAGCTTTTTCACGGCAACGAAACTATCGTCCTCCCGGGTTGAACGCCTGCGTGCGGTGGATCGGTATTCCACGATCCCCTGTTCGGTTCAGATCGCCCCCCGCTTGCCCAGTTCGATGACCTCCAGGTCCTTGACCTTTCCAGCATCCAGGGTGAAGCGCAGGATGGTGCGCATCTGGTGCCAGCCGTGCCGGCCCGCTGCGCCCGGGTTCATGTAGAGGCAGTTCACGGTGGGGTCGAACCGAACGGCACAGATGTGCGAATGCCCACAAATGAAGAGGTCGGTGGGGGTGGTGCGCAGCTCCCGCAGGACTTCCGGAGTGTAACGCGGTGGCTTCCCGGCGATATGGGTCATCCACACCCGCACTCCTTCCAAGTTGAAGCGCTGGTGCTCCGGATGAATGGCCCGGCATCGGGCGTCGTCGATGTTACCGTGCACGGCCACCAGCGGTTTCCATTCCGTCAGTTCCTCCGCCACGCCAGGACCGAGGTCGCCGGCATGCCAGATGACATCCCGGTCCGCGAAGTGCTCCTTGATACGCGGATCGAGCCAACCATGGGTGTCGCTGAGCAGCCCGACGTGGGTCATGCCACAAAGGAAAGGATGGTCTGCTTCGCGCTTTGGCCCGGTACCTTTGCGCCCCTTCCATCCATGGAGATCCTCCCGCGCTATTTCCTCCAACTGGCTTACGACGGCACGCCCTACCGGGGCTGGCAGCGGCAGCCGGCCGCACCGAGCGTGCAGGAGGAACTGGAGAAGGCCTTGCGGATCGCCCTGCATGCGCCCGACCTCTTCGTGGTGGGCTGTGGCCGCACCGATACCGGTGTGCACGCCTTGGACTATTACCTCCACTTCGACGCCCCTTCGGACCAGGTGATCGATGAACGCCTCGTGTACAGCCTGAACAGCATGCTCCCAGACAGCATCGCGGTGAAGCGCGTGTTCCCGGTCAGCGATGATGCGCATGCCCGCTTCAGCGCCACGGAACGCGGCTACCGGTACCTGATCCTGCGCAGGAAGGATGCTTTCATGGCCGATCGCGCACATGTGCTGCACCCGGCCCTGGATGTCGTTGCCATGAACAGTGCATGCGTTCACCTGATCGGCAGGCAGGACTTCAGCAGCTTCTGCAAGGCCGGCAGCGATGTGAAGACCACGATCTGTGATGTGCGACTGGCGGCCTGGGAGGAGATCCCGAACGGCTATCGATTCCGCATCCGCGCGGACCGCTACCTGCGCAACATGGTCCGCGCCATTGTTGGTACCTGCATCCGTATCGGCAAGGGTCAGGCTCCACCGGAAAGCATGCGCGCGGTGATCGAGGCCCATGACCGCAGCGCGGCAGGGAAGAGTGCGCCGGCACGGGGGCTCTACCTGGAACACATCATCTATCCATTCATCCCGCGGAACGAGGCATGAGCGCGGATACCGCCACCGCTGCCCGGACGGATCAGGCCGGAGCGAAGAAGGCCGAGCCTACGGCTCAGGGCAAGGCCTTCGACATGGCCCTGTTCAACCGCGTATTCGCGTTCACCAAGCCTTATCGCGGCATCTTCTGGCTGGCAGTGGTGCTCACGTTCGTGCTCAGCATCGTCGGGGTCATACGACCCATCATGCTCGGCTGGTTGGTCGATGTGGCTGCGAGCAGCTACGACCAGCTCTTCGTGCTCACGGAAAGGTCCAACTGGAATGCACAGAGCATCGCCTGGGCCGCAAGGGTCACCAAGATGCATATTGGCCCGGGGTCGGGTACGCTCGTGTGGGTGATCACGCTCGTGGTGGTGTTACTGCTCGTGGTGGAGGCCCTGGTGCAATTCTACCAGGCTTACTGGACCGCCTGGCTCGGGCAGGCGGTCACCTTCGATCTGCGGCAGAAGCTCTACGCCAGGATCCTCGGCTTCAAGCTGCGCTATTTCGATCGTACCCCGATCGGCACGCTCGTCACCCGTGTGATCAGCGATATCGAGACCATCGATGACATCTTCTCGCAGGGCCTGCTCATGATCATGGGCGACATCCTGAAGTTGCTCGTGGTGGTGGTGGTCATGTTCGTTTACAATTGGAAGCTCGCCTTGCTCAGCATGGTGCCGATCCCCCTGTTGTTGTGGAGCACGAACATCTTCAAGAACAGCATACAGAAGAGCTTCCAGGACGTGCGTACCCAGGTGGCACGGCTGAACGCCTTCGTTCAGGAACATATCCAGGGCATGTCCATCGTGCAGCTCTTCGGTCGCGAGGAGCAGGAGTACCGCAAGTTCCAGGCGATCAACCGCGAGCACCGCAAGGCCCATATCCGGGGCGTACTCGCGTACAGCATCTTCTTCCCCGTGGTGGAGATCCTCAGCGCCATCTCACTCGCTTTCCTCGTGTGGTGGGGGGTGAAGGATGTGCTGGCGGGGGAAGCCACCCTCGGCGACATCTTCGCCTATATCCTCTTCATCAACATGCTGTTCCGACCCATCCGCCAGCTGGCGGATCGTTTCAACGTGCTCCAGATGGGCATGGTGGGCAGCGAACGGGTGTTCAAGGTCCTGGACACCGAGGCCTCCATACCCGATACGGGTTCGCGAAAGGCCCAGGACCTGCGCGGCACCGTCAGGTTCAAGGAGGTATGGTTCGCGTATGAGGATGAGGACTTCGTGCTGAAGGACGTCTCCTTCGAGGCACAGGCGGGGGAGATGGTGGCCCTTGTCGGGGCGACCGGTTCCGGCAAGAGCAGCGTCATCAATGTCCTGAGCCGTGCGTACGAATTCCAACGTGGCGAAGTGACCCTGGATGGACATCCGATAGACGCTTATGCCTTGGCCAGCCTGCGGAAGAACATCGGCGTGGTGCTCCAGGACGTGTTCCTGTTCAGTGACACCGTTCACAACAACATCACCTTGGGCGATCCAACGATATCCAGGGAACGCGTGATCGAGGCGGCCAGAGCTGTCGGAGCGCACGGCTTCATCGAGCGCCTGCCGCAGGGCTACGATACCCCGGTGATGGAACGAGGAGGTATCCTCAGCCTGGGCCAACGCCAATTGATCGCTTTCATCCGCGCGGCGGTCAATGAACCCAAAGTGCTCATCCTCGATGAGGCCACGAGCAGCGTTGACAGCACCAGTGAACAGCTCATCCAGCAGGCCACGGAGCGCATCACGAAGGGCCGTACCAGCATCGTCATCGCCCACCGCCTCAGCACGATCCAGGACGCGGACCGCATCATCGTGCTGGACAAGGGTCGGATCGTGGAACAAGGCGACCACCAGACCCTGCTGGGCCAGGAGGGGGCGTATCGTAAGTTGTACGATCTTCAGTTCAGGTAGCCGACCGTTTGGGCGGTCATTTATCCCGGTTCATCCTGGAGTTTGGATGGGTCGTTCACCGACTTTATCACATGCCCGATCAGATCAGTACACTTGTTCCTTGAGGACCAGGGAATTACGTTTGTCGGAAGTCGGGTTGGCGCGCCGGTGGCCTTTAAAGCAACGTGGAAGGCGGTTACGTCGTCAATCCAATGTCAGCGCTGAAGGACCATGAAACTGCTCTTTTTCCAACCCGCCGCTCTCCTTGTCTTGGTCTGGTCGCCTTTCAAGGCCATGGGCGCTGGATCGGATGACCTGGTCCGCTTCACACGGAATATGGGTCAATGGGAGCCTGCTGTCCACTATAAGGCCTCCTTGGGCGACGCCACGGTCTTCTTTGAGGAACGCGGTGCTACTTGGGTCCGGTATGAGGCAAGTGTGCACGATCGGTTCCATGACGCTGGGATGGAGGATGGTAGCCATCCGGAGGAAGTGCTGCACGGACATGCCTGGCGGATGCGCTTCAAGGATCCAGGCCCGGATATGGCGATCACGCCGGGCGTTCCGCGCGCCGGTTACGAGAATTTCTTCATTGGCAACAATATTCAGCGCTGGCGTTCAAGGGTTCCTGCGTACAGCGGCTTGCGGTATACTGATGTTTGGCGGGGCATTTCCATTGATTACCGCACGACCGATGGGAACTTGAAGTATGACGTCCTTCTTGCTCCGGGTGCGGACCTCGAGCTGGTGGCTTTTCAGTATGAGGGCCTTGATGCGATGCGGATCGACGAACAGGGTGTACTGGTGCTGAGCACCTCGGTTGGTGAGATGCTGGAGATGACACCAGTGGCCTTTTACAGCGATGGGGCAGGTGAGCCGGTCCCTTGTGCATATCAGCTGACCGGAAATGTCCTTGGATTCAAGTTCGGACCTGGGGTGGATCATTCGAGGCCGATAACCATCGATCCCGTGCTCATTGCCAGCACCCTGAGCGGTGCGACCGGTGACGATAATTACGGGCACTGTGCCACTTATGATGACTTCGAGAATATCTACACCGGTGCAAGGAATTTCGGTCCGGTCTACCCTGCAACTGTCGGGGCCTTCCAGGTGACGATGGGTGGGGGGGGCACGGATATGTCGTTCAGCAAGTACAACCCGGATGGAAGCCAGCTCCTATGGGCATCGTATCTGGGCGGATCCTCCGGTGAGAACCCGCACAGCATGATCGTCAATTCCAATGGTGAGCTCTGTGTGCTGGGTACCACCACTTCAGCCAACTTTCCGGTCACTCCCGGCGCGTTGGACAACAGTCTGGCCGGCACGGATATCGTAGTGACACACTTCAGTGCGGATGGAGCTTCACTGATCGGAAGCACGTTCATTGGCGGACAGGGATCGGATGGATACAACGAGCTTGGTGCGAATTATGGTGAGGCCTACCGTGGCGAGATCTTCCTGGATGGTCTGAACAATATCGTCATAGCTAGCTGTTCGTCAGCCCCGGATTTTCCGGTCACCGCTGGCTGCTTCCAGTCCACCTTGGGTGGTGATCAGGATGGGGTCGTCTTCATTCTCTCTCCTGACTGTGGCACCATGCTCTACGCCACTTACCTCGGTGGTGCCCAAGGAGACAACGCGCTTGGGGTCAGGATGGCGGTCGGAGGTGATCTGCTGGTGACGGGTAGTACGGAGAGCAGTGACTTTCCGGTAACATCCGGCACGGCCAATCCGAGCTATCTCGGCGGTGATCGTGACGGCTATGTGGTTCGACTGACACCCGATCTATCAGCCATGGTGGCGGGTTCGTTCTTCGGTACGGCACAGGAGGATCGTTCGTATTTCATTGATACCGACCTGAACGACGACATTTGGATATACGGCCAGACCGAAGGCCAACTACCGATCGCTCCGGCAGGTACCTATGGTGTGGCGAATGGCCCCATTTTCATTGCCAAGTTCACTTCGGACCTGACCGATATTCCCGTGACCACCACGATCGGAGGTAACGTTGGTTGGAATGGTACCCCGGCTGGCACCGTGCCTGTTGCCTTCCTGGTCGACGTATGTGGCAATATCTACATGTCCGGCTATAACTCGGGTGATGGCCTTCCGACCAGCTCGGATGCGCTGTACCAGGATGGGAGTTTCTACCTGGCCGTGTTCGAACCGGAAATGGCCGAGCTGATCTTCGGCACCTTCTACGGTGGAAGTCATGTCGATGGTGGGACCAGCCGCTTTGATAAGAACGGTGTTGTGTACCAAGGTGTTTGCAGCGGTACGGGTAGCTTGCAGACCGCTTCATGGGCCTACGCAACAAGCCAGTCCATTGGCTGGGATATAGGTGTATTCAAGATCGATTTCGGTGTGGCAGGTGTCAATGCCGCGGGTGCTTCGGCCATCAACACGGGATGTGCTCCGATCCAGGTGGATTTTTCGAATGAGAGCACAGGCGATACTTGGATATGGGACTTCGGCGACGGATCTCCGCCCGTTATCGCTTTCGAACCCAGCCATCTGTACACCGATCCGGGTGAATACCTCGTGCGATTGATCGCTATGGATTCTCTCGCCTGCAACCTGGCGGACACCACGTACTTCGACATCACCATCGGTGCACAACAACCTGTTTCCGCATCCTTGGTATGGGAACAGGCCGTGGATTGCACGGAATTGAGGATCCATGCGGTGAATACGAGTACCGGAGACCCATTGGACCACATTTGGGAGATCAGTGATGGTACGGTGATAATGGCGGATTCCATCGTTCACGTGTTCGACGTTGAAGGAAGTTATCAGGTGACACTCATCGCATTCGATCCCACAGGTTGCAGCCAGAGCGATACGATCGTCACCTTGGTCGATGTGGCTCCGATCGAATTCCAGCCTGTCCTTGAGGACCGTGTGCTGTGCCCTGAATGGCCGGCGGTGACGCTCGACGCTGGTCAATATGATGGGGAGTTCCTGTGGAGCACGGGCGAAACGACATCGAGCATCCAGGTGAGCACATTGGGTATGTACGAAGTGGAGGTCACGAACGATGAAGGTTGCTACGGTACCGCCACGGTGAATGTCCTTCCACCGGTGGAACATGATCTTGCGTTGTTGGAAAGGACATGTCCCGGTGACCCGGTGGACCTTACGATCCCTTTGAGCAATGCCATGGCCTATCTCTGGGCCGATGGTCGCACGACTCGCACCATAACCATGCCTGGCGAGAACGGCCACCTTGCTTTCGTTGTCGTCGATGCATTCGGATGCAGCCATGCCGATAGCGCGGTGGTCGAACTGTTCGATAGCGATACGCGGATGTATGTGCCCAACGCGTTCTCACCCAACGGTGACGGGATAAACGATACGTTCTCATTCGCCGGGTACGGCGAGCGGGAGGTCGAGGTCACCATTTATGACCGTTGGGGGGAACAGATCTACTGGTCCGGATCGACCCGGACTCCTTGGGACGGGACGTACAATGGAGGTCTAGCCCCGAATGACTTGTACGTGTACGTGCTGAACTATACGGGCATGTGCACAGGGACGGAGCAATTCTCCCGGATCGGACACGTGACGATAGTGCGCTGAGAGATGACGACAATGATCAACCGAAGGAACATGGGACTGATACGGAACGGAGTTCTTGCACTTGCAGGACATTTGGTATTGTTCTTGCCCGCGGTAGCGCATGATCACGGTCCAACACGGACCGCTGCAGTGGACCCCGCGACCTTCATCGAGAATGCCGGGCAATGGCCTGCACAAGTCCTCTTTCGGACAGGTGCCAGTGGTGCGACCCTCTTCGTGGAACGTGATGGATGGACTTGGTCCATGTATGAGCAGCGAGCACATGATATGATGCACGATCTCATGGAGTTCCCGAAGGAGGTGCGTGACACATTGACCTATCGTGGCCATGCCTGGCGCGTGCGTTTCGTTGCCCCAAGTACTGGCTCCTCCACGGTGGGTGTGCACCGCGCCAAAGCCTATCACAACTATTTCCTGGGTAATGACCCGACGCAATGGCGCTCTCACGTAGGGCTTTATGGCAATGTCCTGAAGCGGGATGTGTGGCCTGGTGTGGACGTCCTTCTAAAGTCGGAACATGGGGATTTCAAGTACGACATCGTACTGGCACCCGGTACGGAACCCGGTGTTATCGGGATGCGGTATGAGGGGCTGGATGCATTGACGCTTACGGAAGGAGGCCAACTGGTCATGCGGACTTCCGTCGGTGAACTGACGGAACAGGCTCCGGTGGCCTTCTACGGTGATGAACGGGGTGGAGCGGTGAAATGCCGCTTCACGCTGAACGGTTCCGTTGTAGGTTTTGATTTCCCCGATGGTGTGGACCGTAACCGACCGGTGATCATTGACCCGCTGCTGGTTGGAGCCACCTATTCCGGAGCGACCGGTTCAAGCGTTTATGGTCACTGCGCGGCGTTCGACGACTTTGGGAACATCTTTTCCGCTGGTCGTGATTTTGGAAGCAACTATCCGGCCACGGTGGGGACCTTCCAGGCCTCGTTCGGTGGGGGCGGTACGGATATGTCCCTGAGCAAGTACTCGCCGAACTCGAGCGAGCTCCTCTGGGCCAGCTATCTCGGAGGGAACAGTGGAGAGAACCCGCATAGTTTGGTCACGAATCCTGCGGGGGAACTCATCGTCCTCGGTTCGACCAGTTCACCGGATTTTCCGGTGAGCACCAGCGCGTACGATGCCACCCAGGACGGTCAGGATATCGTGGTGGTGCATTTCTCATTGGATGGTGGGTCTGTGATCGGATCAACTTATATCGGGGGCTCTGGTTCGGATGGTACGAATGACATGGGTGGCAACTATGGTGAAGCGTACCGCGGAGAGGTGTTCGTTGACCAGGTCGGGAACATCCTGGTGGCGAGCTTCTCCAGTTCTTCGGACTTCCCCGTGTTGGACGGGGCCGCTCAAAGTGCATTGGGCGGCGGCCAGGACGGAGTGCTCTTCAAGCTCGACCCGACCTGTTCGAACCTGCTGGCCTCCACCTTCATTGGCGGTTCACAGGACGATGCAGCACTCGGACTCAGGCTCGCTGCGAACGGCGATGTATTCGTTGTCGGTCATACCGAAGGTGCTGGGTTCAGCATGCCAGAAGGTGGATACATGTCTTCTTTTCAAGGTGGTTCGACGGACGCATTCGTCCTGCGTTTCGGCCCGGACCTTGATGCGGTCGTTGCGGGCACCTATTTCGGGACGGCTGATCCCGATAGGGGCTACTTCATCGACCTTGACAGCGAGGACAACGTTTGGATCTACGGGCAGACCAATGGTGATGTTCCGATCCACCCTTCAGGGACTTATGGGGAGACCGGCAATGGGAACAACTATCTGGCAAAGTTCAGCACTGATCTGACCGAACGCCTGGTCACCACCATGATCCCTGGCAACGTGGCACCCGTTGCATTCCTCGTGGATGTTTGTGACCATGTGTACATGTCCGGTTATGCCGCAAGTGGTGACCTGCCGCTCACGGAGGATGCCCTTCATACCTCGGGCTCTTTCTACTTGGCGTCATTCGATGTGGACCTTGCCGGCATCTTATTCGGCACACGCTACGGAGGAAGCCATGTGGACGGTGGAACGAGCCGCTTTGATAAGAACGGTGTCGTGTATCAAGGGGTCTGCTCAGGTGGACAGAGCATGCAGTCGACCTCGTGGGCATATGCTACCCAGAACCAGATATCGTGGGATATCGCGGTCTTCAAGATCGACTTTGAAACGGCGGGGGTACAGGCCAGCATCAGTTCGAATGCGCTCAGTCAGTGCATTCCCGCCGTGTTCAACCTGACCGCGACGGGACAAGCACAGGAATTCCAATGGGACCTCGGTGATGGATCACCCGTCCAGACGGGCCCCCAACTTACGCTGAGCTACGATGAGGTAGGCACCTACGTCATCACGCTGATCGGAGTGGACCCGGCTGCCTGCAACCTGGCGGATACGTCCACGATCACCCTGCAGGTATTCGACCCGAACATTATCCTCGCTGAGTTCGAACCGATCGCGATCAGCTCCTGCGACGGCTACCTCCTCGACCTGACCAATAACTCCGAAGGCGGCAACGTCTTCAGTTGGACCTTCGGCGATGGTACAGGCTCCACCAGCTTTGAGCCGTCCCATGCCTACGAGGGGCCGGGGACCTACGAGGTGGGTTTGCAGGTCGTTAATACCATCTGCGTGGATACGGCGCGGACCACTATCCCGGTGACCTTCACAACGCCTGTTCTGGAGAATGATCTGCCGACCCCGGTACCCCTGTGTGACGGAGCGGCCGCGACTTTGGATGCTGGACCCGGATTCGACTCTTACGCATGGTCCACCGGGGCCACACAGCGCACCACGCAGGTCAATGCTGTGGGATCATATTGGGTGACCGTGACGGATGGCGCATGTGAGGCGACGGACACCGTCCTGGTGATCTTCGCTCCGGCACCACCTCCCACACCCGACCAGTACACCTGTGGTGGACGGACCATAGGCATATCACCGGCTTTCCAGATCACCAACATCTCATGGGCCAACGGTCAGGATGCCAACCCGCTTTCGGTCAGTACGGGAGGTGATTACGGGTTCACGGGTGTCGATGCCTATGGATGCCCGGTATCTGGGACCGTTCGCGTCATCGAGCTCCCGACAGACCGTGGAGAGGGTTTCATCCCCAACATCTTCACCCCGAACAACGATGGAAAGAACGATGAGTTCCAGATCGTAGGAGAGGGGATCGATGAGTTCCGCATGACCGTATACGATCGCTGGGGCCTGAAGATGTTCGAAACGAATAACCAGGACAATGGCTGGAACGGTGGTGCGGAGAATGCGCGTTCTGCCCCGGTACCGGATGGCACCTATTATTACATCGTGGACTTCAAGGACTTCTGCAGCGAGGACCCGAAGACCACGCTAAAGGGCCATCTCACCCTGTTGCGTTAGAGGCCGCGCAGGTAGGCGCCGGTGAACGATCCATCTGCGTTCACCAGGCCTTCCGGTGTTCCTTCGTAGATCACCGAGCCACCACCTTCTCCACCCTCAGGGCCCAGGTCGATGATGTGGTCCGCGCGCTTGATCACCTCCGTGTTGTGTTCGATCACCAACACGCTGTGGCCATTGGCGATCAGCATGTCGAAGGAGGTGAGCAATTTGGCGATGTCGTGGAAATGCAGGCCGGTCGTGGGCTCATCGAAGATGAACAGCGTTGGCTTCTCCTCCTGGCCCTTCGTGAGGAAGCTCGCCAGTTTGATCCGTTGTGCCTCACCACCGCTGAGCGTACTGCTGCTCTGGCCGAGCTTCACATAACCCAGTCCCGTTTCCTGCAGCGGTAGCAGCTTGTTCACCACCCGCTGGCAGGCCGTGGAGCTGCCCGCCTGTTCCCGGAAGAAGGCGATGCCATCGTCCACGGTCATGTCCAGCACTTCGGCCACGTCCTTGCCGCCCACCTTCACGTCCAGTATCTCCTCCTTGAACCGTTTGCCGTGGCAGGCTTCGCAG
>JAGQVR010000066.1:5505-12105 GCA_020437875.1 Flavobacteriales bacterium | reverse complement strand
TTGAGCGGCTGCAAAATTAACCAACCGGAAGGCGGTCCCGACCGGTGGATCATCCACAGGGTCCGGTGGGTTGGGAATGCGCGGTCACGAAGCGAGCGACTACCTTGCCTGCTGTGGCGCACCAGGGCCACGGACCACCATGCGTTGCTGGACCATCGCGCTCCTGTTATTCACGACCGCACCGCTCCGGGCACAGGAGCTCACCGGACAACAACCCGACCAAGGCATCGGGTTCTCGTTCATCATACCCGAAGGCTGGGTGGCTTCCGGGAACAGCGAAGGGTACATCATGGGGCACGGTACCATTCCGGGCGCCATCCTGCTCGCCGCCAAACCGCACACCGACCTCGATGCACTGGTGCAGACCTACTCCGAACCGACGGATGATGGCGATTCACATCTCGCTCTCTCGGGCCGACCGAAGATCACCGGCGGCAACACGGTGGAAATACTGCAGACCGGCACCATGCGGGGCACGCCCATGACGGTTGTTGCGGTGGCGCGCCTCAACCCCTACGGTGGCAACACCGCCAACCTGATGGCCTTGGCACCCACGGAGTCCTTCTCCGATGAACTCCGGTCCGCGCTGATGGCGGCCTTGGCCAGCGTTGACTATACCAAGCCGGCCACTGGCTCTGCATCCACTGGCGGCAGCGCGGATAAGGCATGGCACGACCGGCTCTCGGGAGCGCGCCTCACCTACATGGAGAGTTACTCCAGCCCATCGAGCGTGGAGGGCGGCATCGGCGGCGGATACAGCATCAACCGCCGCATCGACCTGTGCCCACAGGGCCATTACAAGGCCTCATCGAGCAGCGACCATACGATGAGCGGCAGCGATGTGAGCGCCAATGGACAGGGTGGCTCGACCGGCGACGGGCAATGGAGCGCGGTGCGGCAGGCCAACGGGAACACCGTGCTCCGCCTCACTCCCACGAGCGGCCGTGTGCAGGAGTACGTCCTCTCCTACCAGGACGGCAAGACCTATTTGGACGGGGCCCGATGGTACCGGACCACCTTGGCGAGCGATGGCCCGGAGTATGCGCCGGCTTGTCCGTGACCCGGCGGGTCGAACGTGATCGCTCAGCGCGCCACCAGCTCGACGCGACGGTTGAGCTGTCTTCCCGCATCGCTCTTGTTCGTACTCACCGGCGCCAGCGGTCCAACGCCGTGTGCCTCCATGCGCGTCGCAGCGACGGCATGGTCCGTTGTGAGCACGCGCACGACCTCCGCGGCACGCCGCTTCGATAGATCGAGGTTGTGCTCCAAGCTGCCCGACATGTCCGTGTGGCCGACCACGTGGACACGCAGTTCCGGCATCAGGCCCATCAACTTCGCCACCTCACCCACCACAGGCATGGAAGCGGCTTGGATCGTTGCCTTGTCGGTATCGAAGAGGATGTCGTTGATGGCCACCTTGCCGTATCGTTCGATCTGCAACTTCATCCATTCCGCGTTCACCTTCACCTTGTCCGTATCCACTCCCACCTCTTCGATGATGTCCACGAAGAGCACCTTCTCCTCACTGGTGTATTGTGAGCCAGCGATGATGAGGTGAACGGTCGTACCCTTGTCGTTGAGCGTACCTGCCAGGTAGAAGCTACCGCCACTGGTGGCAGAGCCTTGCAGCAGCCGGATGCCTGCGCTGGGAGGTGCCTCGTTGCGACCGTAGTGCACACCCAGGAAGGTGCGCCCGCCCACCTCCTTGCTCGTGGCCTTATCCTCCTGCCCTTCAGCAAGGATGGTCGCACCTGCGCGCTTCAACGCCGCCTGATGGTTGAGGTAGAGATCGCGGATGGAGGTGGTGCCCTGGATGGAATAGTACAGCCGTGTGCGCTTTCCGCGAACTTCGGTCCACTGATCGATCCGCTTGTAACCGGTGACCGGGCCGCGTGCTATGGCATACTCCACATGATTCTGCTCTTCACACCACTGAAGGACCGCGCCAGGGTATCTGGAGAGAAGCGGGTGGTCCTTGCAGCCTGCGGCGTCTTGGGCGGTGGCTTGGACCATGCTGATGAACAGCATGACAAGAGATAGAACCAGGCGCATGGTCGGTGATCGGTTGACGGGAGTTGGGGTCAACGAACGATGAGGCGCGAAGTGCCGACCGTTCTCCCGTTCCGATCCGAGGAACGGAGGAGGTAAATGGCAGGTGCCAGGCCTTCTGTGGGGATGATGGTGGAGCCGTACGGGAGCTTTCGAATGATCCGTCCTGTAGCGTCCAATAGGTCGATCCGCTGGCCATCGGCCAGGCCCCGAACGTAAGCATCGGAACCCGCCTCAACGGGAACCGGGAAGACGGATGGTTCGGTCGATGCTGCATCCGCAACAGCGGTCGGTCCTGCCAAAGCCGGGTTCTTGTCATACCACACCTGCTGGCTGGTGCCGAAACCATCATCATTGATCTCCATCAGCAATAGCCAGAAACGATGATCGGCGGAGACCCAGGCCCACTGCTCTTTCGAGGTCTGGTTCGTATTGCCGAAGATGGTGTTGTTCTGTGTGCGATCGAAGTGGTAGCGAACGGTATTGGGATAGGTGGCGTTGGGGAGGATCAATGTTCCGTAGCCGTCCACCTCCAGGTCGATCTGGCCGTCGAATGTGCCAACGAAGCCGATCGCGCTATACGTGCCACTGAAATCATCCGTGAAGGCATCGCCGAAGGTGTACGGAAGCTCGATGATCCGCTCGGTATCACCATTGAACAGGAACTTGGCCGTGTCCTCGGGCGGGGTTCCTGGAATGACGATCGCGTTGCCTTCCTGTTCCAGGGAGGAAGCGCTCAGGATATAGTAGGTGTACGCATCATCCCAGCTGATCCCGCACAGGTTCGAGTTCGGGTTGTCCGCGGTCCAGGGTGTGGATGCCGGATCCACGAAGATGAACTGCTCCTCGCTGAATTCCGAAAGACCGCTGAAGTCCCAGGTCTGCATGGCACCGGCGCTCGCATCCAATGCAGCGTCGTCGATGAGGTCAGAACACCGGCCAATGGTCACCACATCGCCGGTCTGTGGGAGATTCTGAAGGTCGATGACAGGCTGGGCGGTGAGCGCGGGACACAGCATGGTCAGGAAGACCAGTGGGGAGAGTGCTTTCATGTGTTGTGGTTTGGCGGTGTACGATCAATGCGTGATGAGGAGACGGAGCACCCGCTGGTCATCCCCCTCTCGGATGGCCAGGAAATGCATACCCGGAGCCCATGATGATGCGGGCAATAACACCTTGTTCATCGCAGAGGATGTCCGATGCAGCACACGTCCGCTGATGTCGGTCACCACGAAGGAGCGCATCGCACCATCGTTCCAGGACACCTGCACATCCCGGCCATCGGAAGGGTTCGGGTACAAGGAGACAGGGCCTTCCTCGATCGCTCCTTCACTGATCCCGATGACACCGCCGGATAGGGCAAGGTCATCCACGTGGAACACCGTACCGGTTCCTGCGGAACCAACACCATCCTCCACGGTCATCACCATCTGTATGGAGGCGGGGGCCTGCATGCTCGGCCCCATGTCATAGTCGAATGGAACGGAGAAAGGGGACCAAGCGGTCGACGCAGGCAAGTGGGCGGAGGCGATCGCCACCAACTGGCTCGATGCATCGAAGAGGCTAGCTTCCACCAGCATCTCATCTGCACCGACCGGTGCCAGTTTGTACATCCCGGTCACCGCCGTGTAGGCCTGTGTCACGGGAACGGCAGGAGGTATCACACCGAGCAGCAGGACCGGAGGAAAGGGCGAAACCCCATCTGGCGCGAGCACCACCTCACCTCGAACGGAACTCACACCTTCGACCGCATCGCTCGACTGGGTCACCGGGTTCGATGAGCCCGGGATGTTGGATGTGGTCCAGGAAACCGGGTTCATGGCGGACCACGACTCGAAGCCTGCGTTGGGTATTTCGTTCTGTGCCTGTGCGACTTGTGTGATCAGGAAGAGGGCACCGAGTAGCGTTCGTTCCATGCTCGTTCTCTTTGGAAGGACAAAGCACGTTCCATGGAAGCCGACCGTCCATTACCCATATGGGTGATTTGATCCGTGGCCGCGGTCAAACGAGCCGATCGCGCATCGCGAGCTTAACGGCCTCCGCACGCGTGTTCACGTGCAACTTCGCATAGATGCTCTTGATGTGCGCTTTCACCGTGTTGGCACTGATGAAGAGTCTTTCGGCGATGCTGCGGTAATTCTCGCCATCGCACAAGCGCGCCAGCACCTCGTTCTCGCGGTCGGTCAGCCCCGGTTCGCTCCTCGGTCGGAATGAACCGACCACGAGCCTGGCGATCCCGGGTGAGATCACGCTGCCACCTTCATGGACCTCCTTGATCGCATGCAGCACATCCTCCGGTGAGGCATCCTTCTGCAGATAGCCGGTGGCACCCGCGCTCAGTGAACGGAATACGCTCTCTTCATCATCAAGTACCGTGAGCATGATGAAATCAGTGTGTGGCAGCACCTCCTTGAGTCGGCGCACACATTCGATCCCATCCATGCCCACCAGCTGGATATCCATGAGAACCACATCGGGCTCCGAGCCTACGATACCCCGCAGGGCATCCTCCGCATTGTCAAAGGCTCCACCCAGTATGAACCCTTCCGTGCCCTCGATCAATGCAGCGATCGCCTCGCGCGCCAGGTGGTCGTCCTCCACGACCGCGACCGAGATGATGCGTGGGAGCTCCATGCGTGGAAATTACGGGATCGACCCGAGAATAACCCTGCAAGCGCGCGTTCATCAGACATTCGGTCCGAGTTCGAAGGGCGATCCGATCCACCCAAATGGGTGATGGAACAGGACCGCGGGCCGACGAGATTTGCAGGATGAAGCACTACCACGGAACACTTCGACCCACGACGTTCCTGCTCGTGGCCCTATTCGGTTGTAGCTCCGCTCCAACGGACACCACGAGCACCGATGCACGATCGAATCCTGCAGATGCGGCGGTCGAGGCGGCCGTCTCCTGCGACCCGATCGTCGGGGAGTTCCGCGATCTGATGGCCGATTACGAAGATGGATTGAAGTCGATGATCGAGGCCGGCGAAGTGGACAAGACGCGCCAGGAGGAGTGGTCAGCGAAAGCCAAGGAGCTGAACGACCGCATCCAGGCCCGCGGTGAACGGGATCTGGGCAGGAAGTGCTGGCAGGAATTCAATACCATCAGCCAGACCTACGCGCCACGGATCGCCGAACTGGGCATGAAGATGGCCATGATGCAGATGGAGAAGACCGGACTGGATCCCGCCATGATGGAGCAGATGAAGAAGGCTGCCGGACAGTGAGCACCAAGACGGGACCACCTGGATCGAAGCGCTGGCCGGGGATCGGCCTCGTCCTGAGCCTGGCTGTCGTCGGCGTGCTCGCTGGCGTCCAAGTGGGACGATACACCGTGCCGAGGACGGATGGTCTGGCCGGAGCAGCGGAAGTGCTCGCGTACGGAGCGTTCGGAAGCGTCCTCCTCATCGTGTCCGGCTTGCTCTTGATCCGCCTTCTGCCGCGCCGCACGCTGGTGCGCACGCTCTGGTTCGTCGGTCCGGTGGCGCTCGCGCTCATCGTCTGGTCGGGTGTGCGGATCGCGGCCGTACGCGAGGAACAACGCAGGCAGATCGAGAACGAACAGCAGCAGCGTCGCCGGTTGAGGACGACCCCGCCTGCGGAGCCGGTCATCTTCGCTTCGTTCGTTCGCCGGGCTCCGGCCACACCGCGATCCAGGTATTCGACGGGAGATATCGGAATGGGGATGTTGGCACCACGGATGCAGGCCGGACCTTGGTATCTCCGGAACGCTCCCGACATGGACGACCCGATGCATCGACCATCCATCACCGACAGCGTGGTATTCACGATGAGCGAAGGGCGAATGGAGATCGCTTCCGCACCGCCGTGGTTCGCGCCGGCACACATGAAGCTGGACCATGAGCTGCTCCTGCTGCGTGTGACCACCCTCTCCGCCGATTGGGTCCAGGTGGTGGTGAACGAAACGGACGGTAGGACCGCGTGGGTGGAGCGTGCGCAAGGGGAAGTGAAGCTCTGGCCCGAATTCATCCTCGTGGTGAACACCGTCGAGATCCGCGAACCCGGATCGAACCCGATCCGGCTGAAACCGCTGGAACATGCCGCCATACTTGCGGACGGTACCAACATCCTGCTGAGACCGCTGGCCGTTGCGGGCGATTGGTTGCTGGTCGACACCCATGAGCTCGCGGACCGCATGCCGCCCACCGGCTGGGTACGGTGGCGCGAGAATGGCAAGTTGTTGGTGGATTACAACCTGCTCTGCTAGGCCGTGGCGCCCCTGGGCAGCGTCAAGGTCACAAGGGTCCCAGCGCCAGGTGCGCTCTCGATCATGAGTTCCGCCCCTATGGAGTTCGCACGCTCCGGCATCGTGCGTGTTCCATAGCTGTCCGCGCGGCCATCGGAACGGTCGAAGCCCTTGCCATCGTCCTTCAACCTGAGCCGGATCGCTTCGCTCGTCAACGAAACGGAAAGCGTGCAATGGGCAGCCTGCGCATGCTTCGCACAGTTGTTCATCGCCTCCTTCATGATCAAGGTGATGGCCCGGCGTTGTTCCATACCCAGCTCGATCCGATCCAACTCCACGGA
>JAGQVR010000066.1:0-5406 GCA_020437875.1 Flavobacteriales bacterium | reverse complement strand
ATCCCCCGTCGCATGCCTTCGCGCGAGGCCGGTGTGCAGGTTGATCCTGGTGAGCTTGGCGCCGGACTCATCATGGAAATCCGCTGCACTGCGTTTCCGGAAGTCCTCACGCTCCGCGTTCCGCGCCGCCAGGATACGCAGGTCCGTGGCCATTTCACGGGTCGCTTCGCGCAGGCGGTGGCGGTACCATCCGTAGCCGACGGACAAAAGCACCAGCGCGTAAAAGGAGTACGCATACCAGGTGCGCCAAGGCGGTGTGGAAATGCTCAACGCGAGCGATACGCCTTCGACATTCCAGACCCCGTCGTTATTGCTGCCCTGCACGCGAAGCACATAGGCGCCTGGATCCAGGTTGGTGTAGGTGACGGTATTCCGCGTTCCTGCATCAACCCAGTCCTCATCGAAGCCTTCCAACCGGTAGCGATAGCGGTTCTTCTCCGGGGCGATGAAGTTGAGCGCCGCGAACTCGAAACCGATCACCTTATCACGCCATGAGAGGGCCAGCTCTATTGTTCCCGTGATCGATCCCGGCAAGGCGTACCCATCATCCACGCTATCCGAGCGCAACGGCACCTCGGCATTGTTCAGCAGGAAACGCGTGAAATGAACCGGAGGCGGATGACCGTTCGGAACGAGGTCGTTCGGTCTGAACCAGCTCAAGCCCTCCACGCCACCGAAGAACATCTCCCCGGATGCGGTCATGAGGAAGCCGTTCTGATTGAACTCATCATTGCGAAGGCCATCGGAGGTGGTGAGCACGCGTACCACCTGGCCCATCGTCGGATCGAACTCGGCGATACCGTTATTGGTGGTCATCCATAGATGCCGGTCCTTGTCCTGCACCATGCCATAGATCACCTCGTTGGGCAGGCCTTCGGAGCGCCCGAATCGTTCGAAGCGCACGGCCTTCCCATCACCTTCCTTCAACCCCTGCTTGGTGGCCACATCGATCACCGACCGGTTGAGCCCGTTCAGGGTTCCGACCCAGAGCGTATCCGCCTCGCGGAAAAGTGACAACACAAGATCATTGCTCAATGAGGTGCGGTCCTCGGGGCGGTTGAGCAGATGTACGAACCGTTCCGTATCCGGGTCGAAATGGTCCAGACCACCGGTGGGCGTACCGAACCACATATCACCATCAGCATCCTCAGCGATGCAGAAGATGTACGGATGGCTCGGACCCTTGTTGTCGCCGGTATGTGGGTAGCAATGCAGACCGTCCAGGCCAACGCGGCAGATACCGGATCCGGCGGTACCCACCCAAAGCTCCTCCTTGCTCGACCGGAACAATGCATGCACGGACCACCCCTTGCTGTCATGTTGTGTGGCGAGCGCCGGAAGGGGGAGACACCGCAATCGATCACCCATCAAGGCGGCCCTGACCATTCCGTTGTTCAGCGTCCCGAGGAGCATGCCATCGCCATCGCGCAGTAACGAGAGCAGGTGATCACCGGGCATCCCAAGGGTGTTCACCGCACCAGCACGGAAGGTCAGCATGCGGTCCTCTGCACGCAACCAGACGTTCAGGCCCTTGTTCGTCCCGATCCAGATATTGCCGTGTGCATCTTCGGCCACCGGACCCACAGCGCGGTCCACGAGTGAACGTGGGTCACCTGGCAAGGCGCCTATCGTCCGTATCCGCGGCAGGGGCCTGTCGAGTCTATCCAGGCCGCTCCGTGTACCGATCCATAGTTCGCCTCCGGCTCCGCGAAGAAGGGCGAGCACGATGTCGTGGGCAAGGCTGTTCGGGTCGGCCGTGTCATGACGGAGCAGGTCGATCGCACCGGACGGTCTATGCCAGCGTACCAGTCCGCGGCTCGTGCCGATCCACCAGTGTTCCCCGTCCACGAACAGACGGCTGAAGACCATGCGTGGGTCGGCACCTTGCACCGCTGCGCGCGCCAGGAGGATCGTGTCACGTCCATGCTTCGGATCGATGTGGACCAGGCCCGCATCACAGCACACCACGATCCCATCCTCCCTTGCGAAGGCACCCTGGACCCCCGAAAGATCGATCGTCGGATCATGCGGACCTTGTCTGAAGTGACTGAGCGTGCCCGTTCGTGTATCCAGTCGTGTGAGTCCGGAGTCGGTGCGTGCCCACAATTCCTCTTCGAAGAGCGCGATACCGCTGGTGAAGTGTCCCTTCCCGTCGGCTTCATTGGGTGTATTCGTCATCCAGCGCCGCACCGCCCCGGTCGCCGGATCGAGTGAAGCCAGGCCATTGTTCGTACCCAGCCAGAGCCTGCCGTCGCTCCCTTGTGCCATGCTGAAGATGCGATCACTGGGCAGGGAAGCGGTATCTCCGGGCACATGTCGGAAGTGGGTGAATACGCCGGACATGGGATCGAGACGATCCAGCCCGCCACCGAAGGTCCCGATCCATATGGCTCCTTCGGGGTCCTCATGCAAGGCCCAGATGTAGTTGTTCGACAAGCTGTTCGCGCGATCCGAATTGCGATGGTGAACGAAGGTGCGTCCGTCGAATCGATCAAGCCCGTCCTGCGTGCCGAACCAGAGGAAGCCCAGCTTGTCCTGCAGCACCGCGTTCACCGAATTCTGGGCCAGGCCATCTGAAACCGTGAGGTGATGGAAGACGCGCGAAGTGGTCTGCGCCGAAAGCACTACGGAAGGGACGCTGAGGAGGAGCGCCTTGGCAAGGACTTGAAGACCCATGGACAAGCGTAAGGTAGTGATCCGATACGGTGACGAACCACCACCTCTTCGATGGACGGTCCGGTGGGGTGGCTAAGGCTTCGCCACATCACGACATCCTGCGGGACAAGGTCCGGCACGAACGATCACCTGTTCCCTGGTTCCGATCGGTACACTTCCTTCCATGCTACGTTCACTCCATCTTCGCCACATGGCTGAGCCATTGAAGAAGATGTTCAACCGGGCGTATTTCGAACGCCTGAGCCATGAGGTGGCCACCTCCTCACCGCGGGTCGCACAAGCGCGGCTTCTGAAAGACCTGCTCAAAGGCAACAAACAACGCGAACTGAACGCCCGCATGCGCCACACCAGCGATGTCCTGCGAACACATCTTCCGCAGGACTTCCGCAAGGCCATTGCCGTGTTGAAGAAGGTAGCACCCCGGATGCCAAAGGGCTACACCGCGCTTCTCTACCCCGACTTCATAGGACAGCACGGCTTGAGTGATACTTCTTTCTCCCTTGATGCCCTGAAGCATTTCACCTCTTTCGGCTCCTCGGAGTTCGCCGTGCGCGAATTCTTCCGCCGTGACCCGAAAGGCACCTTGAAGGTGATGCGCGCGTGGGCGGAAGATGACAACGAGCATGTCCGCCGTCTTGCCTCGGAAGGCAGCCGCCCGCGCCTTCCCTGGTCGTTCCGCCTGGAGGCCGTCCTCAAAGATCCGAAGCTCACAGCGCCGATCCTGGAACGCTTACGCGCGGATGACTCGCTGTATGTGCGAAAGTCGGTCGCCAATCATCTGAACGATATCGCCAAGGACCATCCGACCTACATGCTCGAGGTGCTCCGCTCCTGGGACCGATCCCACCCCCATACGGCGTGGATCGCGAAGCATGCGAGCCGCACCTTGATCAAGGCCGGGAACGTGGATGCACTCGCGCTCTTCGCGTTTGACAGCAATGTGAAGGTGCGTGTCGAAGCATTGGAGCTTTCTCCTGAACGACTGAAGCTCGGCGAGGTCTTGATGTTCTCATTCAGCCTCGTATCCGAGGCCGCGCGCGAGCAGCAGCTTGTGATCGATTACGCCATCCACTACCGCAAGGCGAACGGCGGCAGCTCACGCAAGGTGTTCAAGTTGAAGGAGATCACACTCGGTCCGCGTACCTCGATCGATCTCACGAAGCGGCAGCGCTTCATCGACCTCAGCACACGCAAGCACCATCCCGGTGAGCACGTGGTGGAAGTCCTGGTGAACGGGAACGCCCTTGCCGAGGCCGCTTTCCAACTGAAGACCTGAGGGCTCAGGCCACCAACCCCGGATCGATCTGCCGCAAGTGGTGCTTGACATGCGCCACGTAATCGCGCATCAGCCAATCGAGCGTCGGGACGCCACCCGCCGGTAGCGCGGCGTAGGTGCTGCCCAAGGGCGCATGGTCCGTGCGAGGCTTCATGGCGACGGACTCTGGCACGCGGTCCATCACCCGCACGATGTGCAGGTTGTAGCGCGCCCACAACTCGACCAGCTCATTCCAATCGGCCTCCACGTAGCCGTTCGCACGCACCCACTCCTCCTGTGCATATGGCTCGAAGCGCAGGTGATCCACGGACTGTAAGCGCACGAAGCGCGCGAGGTTGTTGTTCGCGGAATCGAGCAGGTGACCGATGATCTCCTTCGGGCACCACTTGCCGGGGGCAGGTGCATGAGAGGCGCGCTCGTCCGAAACCCGAAGCAGCAACGGGGTAGCTCCCTTGATGGTAGCCGTCAGTTCATCTCCTGCATTGGTCATGTGACGAAGATCGCGACAGCTTCGCAGAGAACTTCACTACGTTCCCAGGGGAGCAGGACGGACGACCTCGCTGGGGGTCAGCGGCGCGTTCCAGGTGCGTCGCACCTGAAAAGTCTACAGGCAAGGCCTGCCATGTGGCTCCTCACGCCAGCTTGTCCACCACCTGCCGGTAGCTGGGGTCCTCGATGATGTTCACGTCGATCACCTCCTCGGCGTTCTTCAGCAGCTGGCGGCAGTCGGCGCTCAGGTGGCGCAGGTGCAGCTTCTTGCCCGCGGCGCGGTAGCGCTCGGTGATGCGGTTCAGCGCCTCGATCCCGCTCATGTCCACCACGCGGCTTTCGGCGAAGTCGATGATCACCTCCTAAGGGTCGTTCGCGTGATCGAATTTCTCCGTGAAGGCCTGCACACTGCCGAAGAATAGCGGCCCGTAGATCTCGTAGTGCTTCACACCTTGCTCATCCACATGCTTGCGGGCACGTATGCGCTTGGCGTTCTCCCAGGCGAAGACCAGCGCAGCGATCACCACACCGATCAGCACGGCCACCGCTAGGTTGTGGAAGATCACCGTGACGCTGGCCACCACCACCATCACGAGTACATCGTGCATAGGCATCCGCCCGAAGCTGCGCAGGCTGGCCCACTCGAAGGTGCCGATGGCCACCATGAACATCACGCCCACCAGGGCCGCCATCGGCAGGCGCTCGATCAGCGGTGCCGCGAACATCACGAAGACCAGCAGCATCACCGCCGCCACGATGCCGCTCAGGCGGGCACGTGCGCCACTGCCCACGTTGATCAGGCTCTGTCCGATCATGGCGCAGCCGCCCATGCCGCTGAAGAGGCCACTGAGGATGTTGGCCGCCCCCTGTGCGGCGCACTCCTTGTTGCCCCGGCCGCGCGTGTTGGTGACCTCGTCCAGGAGGTTCAGCGTCAACAGGCTTTCTATCAGGCCCACCACGGCCAC
>JAGQVR010000065.1:9262-12131 GCA_020437875.1 Flavobacteriales bacterium | reverse complement strand
GTTCTCCAGCGCATGTTCGATGTCGTGCGCGGTGATCCGCCAGGTGAGGTCGAGGGTGTGCGTGGTCGGCGCGAAGCGGATCGTAAGGATGGAGATGAAGAAGTCGTGCGCGGTGGAGCACAACAGGAACAACGCGGCTAACAGCGTCTTCATCCGACGCAAAGATCGGCACGATCACGCCCGGATGCCAACGCCTACCGAAGTACCGTGATGCTACCGGTGAAGGTGCCGTCCACCACGGTGCCACATTCGGCCCGGTAGGAGACTTCGTAGTAGTACGTACCGGCGGCCACGTCCCTGGCACTCCAGGATCGGGAACTGGATCCCTCATGCACCACCTGTCCCCAGCGGTTCAGGATGGTCAGTGAATAGGAATCGAAGGCGGTGGTGATGTCCCGGTCCGGATCCTCCAATGAGAATGGTCGCCATTGATCGTTCTGACCATCGCCGTTCGGTGAGATGACATTGGGGAGGACGATGGTTCCCAGGTCCAGGTCGGGTGTACCGGAAGGGAACACCTGCACCGAGGCTGAGGCGGAACAACCGCTTTCCACATGGGTCACGACCAGGGTATAGGTGCCAGGCTGGCTCACGGAAGGCTCCTCTGCGCTGGAGAAGTTCGATAATGTCCCCTCGTCCGTTACGCCGGACCAGCTGTAGACCACTTCCTGGAAGGGCTGCACGGTGACGCCGGTGATCGTGACGGTCGGGGTGGCGCAGGAAAGACTGTCCTGTTGCTGGGCGAGCTGCAGGAAAATGGCATGGTTCGGTACCTGCACTTCCTCCTCGATCACGCAGCCACCGGCATCGTTCACCGTCAGTGTGTAGTTGCCCAGCGCAAGGCCCGAGGCTGTTCCATTCACGATCGGAGCGCCCTCCAGGGCGAAGGATACCGGTTCGACACCGCCACCGGTATGCTGCACCGCGATGGCCCCGTTCGTGGCGTTGCAGGCCGGCGTCACTTCCACGGTATAGGTCAGTGGGGCGCCGATCTCCACGGGCACGGTCGTGTCGAGCACGATATTCCCGCACAGGTCCTCCACGTTGCCGGATACGGCCGTTATCGTGAGTTGATAAGTGCCCGGGTCGGCCAACTCGTTGCCGAGCGCGAGGGTGAAGCCGGTCTGCGCCGGGGCCGTGGGCTGGTCACCCAGCACCGAGGCGAGAGCGACCTGCTGTCCGTCCGGATCGGTCAGGTTGAAATCGGTCAGTTGGAAGGTCGAGGTCGACATCGGTTCTGAGAAGGTCAGGTGCAGGTTCGCGTTCGCGCAATCGCTCACCACCTCTACCACTTCGGGTACCGTGCTGTCGAAGATGCTTGCTGTACTCTGTGTGAAATCGATCGTGTATCCGTCCGGACTGTTGGACCAGTTCATCACCACGAGCGCGTAGGTCTCGCCTTGTTGCACGGCCAGGTCGGCGTTGTAGGCTGGGCCGTTCGTGTTCCCCGGTCCATTGCTCACCCCGGTGCCGCCCGATGCGGTCGAGATGCCGGTGGGCCCATTGCTTCCGATGTTCCCGTACGAGTTGCAGTTCACCTCCGGAGAGGATCCGTCCTGTGCGTTGATACCGGCACAGCCCCCGTTGGTGATGTTGAACAGTCCCCAGTCGTAATCATCCGCATCAACGGCCGGATCGATGATGAAGCTGATGTTGCCCGCCTCGGCCACGGTGAAGGTGTACCACAGGCTCGCCGTCTCGAGGTTGGCATTGCAGGTCCCGGTGAACTCGTACGTATTGCCAGTCCCAAGCGGTGCGGATGCCTCGGTGTAGATGCCCCCACACAGTTGGATGGCACCGGCGCAATCACTCGTGCTCTGGGCAAAGGCTCCCCCGAGCGAGTGCAGCAGGATCGAGGTAAGGAAGGCGGAACGGAAAAAGGTCGTCATGGTCGTGGCTTGGAGGAAAGACGGTCCGGATCACCTCCACGGTGCTTGGGACGGAACGAACCGCCTTGGTGGCGGTATGAAAGTAGCCAACCGCGCATCACCGGGCGGACATCATGGGTGGACTATTTTCGCCGCATGCGTTCAAGCTCCCTCGCAACCGCTGCGGCATTGCTCCTTGCCGGAACATCGTTCGGCCAGGATTCCCCGCGTTATGGCAGAGATAAGTTCCGCCAGCTCGACCAGGAGCTGCCCACGCCGAACGAGCAGCGCACGGCGAGTGGAGCACCCGGTCATGCCTATTGGCAGATGAAGGCCGACTACGACATCCATGTGGAAGTGACCGAGCCCAAGGCCGGTGAGGGCGTGCTTCCGAAGTTGACCGGCTGGGAGACCATCACCTACCACAACCAGAGCCCGGACAAGCTGGACTACCTCTGGCTGCAGCTGGATCAGAACATCTTCGAGCCGAACAGCGACCACAACACCACGCGCACCGGAACGATCGGCGACAGCGTGAGCATCGCACAGATCGAGAAGTGGGTGAAGCCATTCGACGGCGGCTACCGGATCACGGGTGTCAGCGACGCTGGTGGCGCGAAGCTCAAGTACACGATCAACAAGACCATGATGCGGGTGGACCTGCCGAAGCCGCTCGCGCCCGGCGCCACCTTCAGTTTCAAGGTCAGCTGGTGGAACTGGATCAACGACCGCTCCAAATGGGGCGGCCGCAGTGGCTACGAGTATTTCCCCGAGGAGGACAACTACATCTTCACCATCGCGCAGTTCTACCCGCGCATGTGCGCCTACATGGATTACAGCGGCTGGATGCACAAGCAGTTCCTCGGGGCCGGTGAGTTCACGCTCGACTTCGGCGATTACACGCTCAGCATCACCGTCCCCAGCGACCACATCGTCGCCGCGACGGGTGAATGGTCGAACGCATCGAACGTGCTCTCATCCACGCAGCAGAAACGACTCGC
>JAGQVR010000065.1:5241-9141 GCA_020437875.1 Flavobacteriales bacterium | reverse complement strand
GTCGCCTTCGCGAGCAGCCGGAAGTTCATCTGGGACGCGATGAACCAGCCGGTGAAGACCAACAATGTGCTCTGCATGAGCTATTACCCCAAAGAGGGCAATCCGCTCTGGGAGCAATACAGCACCAAGGTGGTGGCGCACACCATCAAGACCTACAGCAAGTTCACGGCGGACTACATCTACCCGGTGGCGATCAGCGTGCACACCGACCGCATCGGCATGGAGTACCCGATGATCTGCTTCAATGGCGGGCGACCGGAGAAGGACGGCACCTACAGCGAGCGCTCGAAGTATGGCATGATCGGCGTGATCACGCACGAGGTGGGCCACAACTTCTTCCCGATGATCATCAACTCCGACGAGCGGCAGTGGACCTGGATGGATGAGGGACTGAACACCTTCGTGCAATACCTCACCGAGCAGGAGTGGGACAAGGATTACCCCAGCTGGCGCGGCAAGCCCCGCAACATCGTGGACTACATGAAGGGCGACCCGAACGCGACGCCGGACAAGGTGAAGGCGCGTATCGAACCGATCATGACCAATAGTGAAAGCCTGCAGCAGTTCGGCAACAACGCGTACGGCAAGCCTTGCACGGCCCTCAACATCCTGCGCGAAACGGTGATGGGCCGCGAGCTCTTCGACCATGCCTTCAAGACCTATTGCGACCGCTGGAAGTTCAAGCACCCCACGCCTGCCGACTTTTTCCGCACCATGGAGGATGCCAGCGGCGTGGACCTCGACTGGTTCTGGCGCGGCTGGTTCTACACCACCGACCACGTGGACATCGAGCTGGCCGATCTGCGCTACAAGCGTATGGACCCGCGCGATCCGCTGCTGGCCGAGAAGGAGAAGCGAGGCGACAAGAGCCGTGAGGTGCCTGACCTGAGCCGCCAGCGCAACATCGACGCGAACCTGAGCTTCGTGGTGGACCGCGACCCCAGCACCAAGGATTTCTACAACAGCTACGACCCGCTTACGGCAACGGAGCGCGAGGTGGCCGCCTACGAGAAGTGGAAGAAGGGCCTAAAGCCCGAAGAGCTCGCGCTAATGAATGTGGATCTCCATCTCTACGAGCTCTCGTTCAAGAACATCGGCGGGCTGGTGATGCCGCTGATCCTGGAATGGGAGTACGCTGATGGCACCAAGGAGGTGGAGCGCATTCCAGCGGAGATCTGGAAGACCAGCGACGAGATCTCGAAGGTATTCGTGAAACGCAAGGAAGTGAAGAGCGTCACCCTCGATCCCTTCCTCGAGACCGCCGACTGCGACCTGAACAACAATAGCTGGCCGCCGCGCATGGTGCCCACGCGCTTTGATGTGTTCAAGGAGCGGGAGCGCGATGGCCGCCGACCGAACCCCATGCAGGAGGAGCGGAACCGGCAGACGGGAGGGGAGATGAAGGGGCAGTGATCAACCGAACACCTGATGACTGATACTCGACAAGGATGGCCTGTGCTGGTTTCGTGCTCCGTAGTGCTGCTGGCCTTCATGCCATACTTGATCGACGCTTTGTCAAACAGGGGGTATCCTGAAGGCTATGAGTTGCCGATGATGGCGATCATGCTGGCAATTGGAGTTTTACTCATCCACCTGCTCGGTAACAGAAATATGCGCTCCAGCAGAACGCCTCATATCCTTGTGTTGATCGGAGGCACTTTCATGGTGTGTCTCCTTGGTCCAAGGATTCCGGTTTTCACTGTTCCTGTTTTGGCGATTGGGGTTCTGCTTTGGTGGTTGATCGAGAAGAAAAGTCCGACTTCATGAAGAAGGAGCTGAAGTCGTGCGTCGGCGCGGAGGTTATGTGACTCTGATGGCATGGGTCATTTAGAGTAGAATTCAGGGATGCGTGTGCCTCCTCAGATTTCTACGCATTAAAATTCTTCGCTCGATATCCAAGGGTCGGAGGCCGCGCTGTAGCCGTCTAGTCAAGGCCAGCGGCTGCGGCGCTGCTGGGGTTCGCTCGTACTTTGCCGCTTCTGACTCCACGCGTCCACACAGCTATCGTTGAGCCCATCGCCTCAGCGCTGATCGAACTCTCTTATTCTCGTCCAGCCCATCTTTAACCCCATGCAAGTGGAGTTCATCCTCTATGTGAAGGACCAGCTGCGTAGCCGGGACTTCTACAAGGTGCTGCTCGGGCTCGACCCCGCATTGGATGTTCCCGGAATGACCGAGTTCGATCTCGGCAATTGTAAGCTCGGCCTGATGCCGGAGGATGGTATCGCGCGCATCATCACACCGATCATGGCACATCCCGCCCAAGCCCAGGGTGCTCCGCGATGCGAACTCTATCTCCTGGTGGATGATCTGCCTGCCGCCTTGGATCGTGCCCGATCAGCAGGAGCCACGACGGTATCACCGACCACCGATCGCGATTGGGGGCATCGGGTCGCCTACTTCGCCGACCTGGACGGACATGTGATCGCGCTTGCGAGCGTGCTGACGCAGAAGGGGTGAACGATCCAATGTGATCACCGCACCACCCACAGCCGTTTCGGCTCCAGGCGGAACTGCACTTCATGGCCCACTTCCACCGGCTCACCATCGAGATGCGCCAGGCTTCCTTCCTGCCAAACGGTGGCATTGCGCGTAACGATGTTTGTGATGTAGGGGCTCTTGTCCGCCTTGCCGGTGTAGATCTGTACGAAGGCCTTGATCAACGGGAAGAAGCCCGGCTTGCGCACGACACGCACCTCCGCCCACCCATCATCCGGACGCGAACCCGGGCTGATCTCGGCACCGTTACCGAACTCACGCGTATTGCAGAAGACGACCATCAGCACCTTCTCCTCCGTGGTCTCGTGGTTGGCCTTCACCACCACCCGCATCGGGGGGGCGCCCAGGATGTCCTTCACGATGAGACGCGCATAGCCGAACATGCCACGGCTCTTGCTCTTGTCGAAGGCGTGGGCCACACGCGCGTCGAAGCCGATGCCCGCCGTGCCGAGGAAGGGGATGTCGTTGAGGAAGCAGACGTCCATCTGTGCCGGCTCTCCGGTGAATGCGCGCCGGAATCCCTCTTCAGGATCGAGCGGCAGCCCGAGCGATCGGGCATAACCGTTGCCACTGCCGAGCGCCACCACACCGAGCGGCACCTTGGTGTTCAGCAGACCCGCGGCCACGCTGTTCATGGTGCCATCGCCTCCGGCGCTGATCACCCGCTCGAGGCCGGTCCGAACCGCTTCCTCCGCCAGTTCCTGGCCATGCGCGGGTCGTTCGATCGCACGCACATCCAAGCTGATGTCCAGCTCCGCCGCCACGCGCTCGGCCGTTTCCCGGTAGCGGGGGGCGTGACCCTTGCCGGAGCGCGGGTTCAGGATGAGCATCATGCGTTTCATCGGCCGTGAACGAGGTCGCCGTTGCGCAGGTGGCTGTTGAACTGTTGGATCGCGGCGCTGAGGTGCAGGGTCATGTCCTTCTTCAATGTTCCCAGGCCCGTGGTATCGACCTCAGCGGACAGGGGAGAGGTCCCTACCACGTGGTGCCCATCGAACTGCAAGTGTAGCTTTTCGCTCACGCACTGGTAAATGCCGTTGCTCGCCATGATCGCGATGGGTGGAGTGTGCTGTCGGAGCGCGCTGTGGCCGAAGCTGAAGAACGGCTTTCCATGTCCGACCAGGTCCAGGACGGTGGGCAGGATGTCGATGTGTTGCGTGACCCGTTCCTGCTGCTGCGGTGCGATCCGGCCGGGCATGTGATAGAGCAGGGGTACCCAGTAGTCCGTCGCCTTGTTGTAGTGCTGGCCGTCGCGGTCGATGTCGGCGGTATGATCCGCGGTGACGACGAAGAGGGTGTTGGAGAACCAGGGTTGCTGACTTGCGGTGGCGAAGAAGGCGCGAAGGGCATCATCCGCATACCGCAGCGTTGGGTGGATCTTCAGTGTTCCGCCCTGGAAGC
>JAGQVR010000065.1:0-5142 GCA_020437875.1 Flavobacteriales bacterium | reverse complement strand
GCGCCATCTCCTCGGCAGGCAGCTCGTACGGGTGATGCGAGCTCAGGGTGAAGACCACACTCAGGAATGGCTGGTCCTCCTCGTTCAACGACCGGGCATGGAACTGGAGGAAGGGCCGGTCGCGCACACCCCAATGTCCGTCCATGTCATCGGCATCGCCGGTGTACTCGTTCAAGCCGACGTAGCGGTCGAAGCCCGCTGATCGCACGAAACCGTCGAAGCCCATCGTGCCGTTCCGACCACCGTGGAAGAAGCTGGTGTGGTAGCCCTCGGGTCCGAGCACGCTGGCCAATGAGGTGAAGGGCCTGCTGGCGTAGGGGGAGGTGATGAAGGCTTCGTTCATCAGCTCGGGTATGGACGCCAGGATGGCCGGGATGCCGTCGATGCTGCGACGCCCGTTCGCGTAGGCCCTGGTCATGTTCAGGCTCACGCCCATCAACGAGTCGAGGAAAGGCATGTAGCCCGGACCACCGGAGAGCCGGGCGCTGTATTGGGCGGAGAAGCTCTCTAGGATGATGACCACGACATTGGGTCGTTCCACCTTCGCGGTGTCCTTGTATAGGTGATGTACCGGCCAATAGCGCTCCGCCTCGTCATCGGACATGTAGTGGACGTCCGCCAGGGTGGGCTTGCCCCAGCTCATCAGCATGGTGAAGGGCGTGTTCAGCGTCACCGGCAATACGTTGGCACCTCCGTAGCGCGCGGCGTCCAAGGGTTGCAAGGGGATCAACTGCACCCCACCGCGCGAAGCGATCACGATGCCGACCACCGCGACCGCACGCCAGCCGATCCGCCAGGACCAATTGTCCACCTTCCGCTCCCGGGAACGGCTCTTCACGAAGCTCCAGCAGAGGAAGGCGACCGCGACCAGGTACAGCAGGACGATGTACCAATAGTCCTTGATGAATGCCGGGGCCAGGGAGCGTGTGTCATCTCCTGCGGTCAGGATGCTCAGGAAGTCCGCCGTGCTACGCTTCAGGCTGAAGGGGAAGTACTCCAGGTCCACGAACTGGAAGAAGAGCGCCACCGCGTTCGGTAGGAGGAAGAGTACGAGGTGAAGCTTGCGTAGCCATGACCGTTGGGGTGCCGGATCGATCAGATACACGATCACCCACAGCGCGTTCGTCCAGGCAATGGCGCTCGCATCGAAGCGCAGGCCACCGAGGTGACTCGCCCAGGGCACTTCCGGGAAATGGTCAGCGTTCAACCAGGCGAACAGGAGGCGGGTACACGCGTACACCAACGCTACCGCGCCAAGGCGCAGGAGGAGCACGGTGATCGGTCCACGGAACATGGCTGCGAAGATGCGCAACTGCTTACGGGTTGGTGCGGCGGCCAAGGATGGTGCGACCGTTCAGCTCGCGGATCGGCTCCCAGCCCGCATAGGTGCTGTCTAGGTAGGTCACCGCTCCGGAGGCCTGGTCCGTGATGACGAAGCGCACGGTCCCATCGGTCATGGCCCGGTGAAAGGCGGTATAGTCGAAGAGGCGCTCCCGGCTGTATTGCACGATGTCCTTCTGGGTCAGGAGGCTTTGGCCGACGAGGAGATGCTCGAGGTATTCCCGGTAGGTGATGAAGACCTTATCCCCCGGCTTCAAACCGAGCTCGTTCACCAGGAGATCATGTACGGCTTGGTCCTTCCGCAGTTGTTCCTCGTGCATGGCATCCGGCTCGCCTACGCGGTACCAGGCTGCCACGCTGTTGGTCCGGAATGCAGCGAACAGGCAACCATGGAGCGCAAAGGCCCAGCTGATCGCGTTCTTCCAGTTGGTTTTCACAAGCTGGGGCAGGAGTACCGCGATCCCGATGAAGGTGAGCATAAGGCTCTCGTGCATGTAGTTCAGACGACTGCCATACTTCAAGCCGCTGACGAGCGCGAAGCCCAGGCTCAAGGGGATGGCCACTGCCAGGAAGCGGCTCGGTGCATGGTCCGATCGCCAGCCACGGATCACCACGAAGCCGGCCAGCAGGTGCCAGCCGATGAAGTACTTGTAGGTGGCCGGCGCGAAGAGATCGTCCCACATCATCCAGCTGAAGCCGTTGCGCAACCCCAGCACGACGTTCTGGTAGAATGCCTCCGATGTGCCCAAAAGGAAGGTGCCGCCAAGCCCGATGCACAAGGTGATCAACTGAGCGAGCACGATGGTCCGCAGGGCTTTCCACTGCGCGGTGAAGAGCAGGTAAAGGCCCGGTGCAGCGGCGATGACCACGCCCGATTGCTTCGTCAGGATGGCCGTCACCCCGAGTATCCCGGTGATGATCAATGCTGATCGTCGTTGATCGCGGAACCATCGCATGAAGGAAAGGACGGTCGCGGCGGTCAGGGCCATTGCCAGTGCGTCCATCCGGGAGAATGATTGCTCCCAAGCGCTGCACAGGGTGATCCCTGTCGCCATGAAGCCGCTCCATACCGCAGCTCCACCGACCCGACATGCCCGGTACACGATCACTCCCGCGATCAGCCATAGGACGAGGGATATGGTGCGGGAAAGCAGGAAGATGCTGCGTGCCTCATCGCCGTTCATGCCCATCAATTTGCCGATGGCCGCGCAGAGCAGGTAGTAACCCGGTGTGTATTGGATCACGTCGAAGGGTGGCTGCTCCGGATCCTCATAAAGGTCCTGGCCGAGCATCACCTTCTGGATACCGTGGATGACATTGTGCTCCACACCGCCAAGCTCCGTGCGGTATTGGACCAGAAGCTCGCAGCGCAGGCTGAAGATCCACACGAGGATCCCGAGGATCACAGCGCTGACCAGGTGGCGTATCGGGAGCCCACCCAGGCGGTCTGTTTCCAACGAGGGGAGCATTCGGTGAAGGTAGCTTCAGGCCTTGCGAAGCACAGCGATGAGCGACCGACCGAAGCTGCCCACCACCAGTCGGTCCGTTATCCGGCTGATCGGGATGATGCGCTTGTCCCAGAACGCGATCTGCCCGGGGTCGGGCGCCGCGCGACGCAGGAGTAGCTTGTTCCCCAGGGAGAGCAGCAGTCCCATGCTGTCCAGGTAGCGCATCAAGACGAGCTCCGAACCTGCTGGAAGGTCAGCGCGCAAGCCCGCGCGGTCATAGCGCCGGAAATGCCCGATGGCCTTGTCGAACGGGCTGTACAGGAACTGGAAGGCCGGGACCACGATCACGATGTGGCCGGCGGGCCGCAACAGGTCCATCGCGCGTTGGAGTTCCGCAGCAGGGTCGAGTAGGTGCTCCAGGACGTCGATGTAGGCCAAGGTGTCGAACTGCTTTCCGGCCATATCGGCGGTGGTGCCTTGGATCCGGTGCTGCTGGATCCCTTCGGGGATCAGGTCCATGGAGGTCTCGCTCAGCAACCTGGCATCGGGCTCCAGGAAGGTGTAGGCCGTCACGTGTTCATTCACCAGGTAGGGCGCGTTGACGCCCAGTCCGGAGCCCACGTCGAGCACCTGACCGTTGACGTAACGCGCCACGACCGATGACCAGTACCGCTTCCAGTTCGTGGCATGTCGGAAGAGTTCCAGTTCATCGCCGATGTAATCCATGGGAGCGGGTCCTGTTGAGATGCAGTCCGCGAAGTAAGGCGCTTCCAGCGTGCATATCGGGATGGGCCTGACCACCGAACGATCAGGGGCTAACAACTTCCAGCCCACCGCCGCCCCGCCCCGATACCTTTGCACCCGCAGCATTCCTGCCGACCATGCCCACGCTCACCACCGAGGACCGCCAGTTGATCTTCGAACGGGGTGTCCATAGCGACGCCTTCCTCATCCAGACCTACGAGAACCTCGTCTATCCGCGCATCATCGAGGAGAAGATGCTCAGCCTGCTCCGCCAGGGCAAGATCAGCAAGTGGTTCAGCGGTATCGGCCAGGAGGCCATCAGCGTGGGGGCCACCATGGTCCTGCATCCGGACGAGTACATCCTGCCGATGCACCGCAACTTGGGTGTGTTCACCACGCGCGGCATGCCTTTCCGCAAGCTCTTCGCGCAATGGCAAGGAAAGGCCACCGGCTACAGCAAGGGCCGCGAGCGCAGCTTCCACTTCGGCAGCCAGGAACACAAGGTCGTGGGGATGATCAGCCACCTCGGCCCACAGCTCGGCATCGCCGACGGGATCGCGCTGGCGCACAAGCTGAAGAAGGAGGACCGCTGCACCATCGTCTTCACCGGCGACGGCGCCACCAGCGAGGGCGACTTCCACGAGAGTGTGAACGTGGCCGCGGTGTGGGACCTGCCCGTGCTCTTCATCATCGAGAACAATGGCTACGGCCTGAGCACGCCCAGCAGCGAGCAGTTCCGCATGAAGAGCTTCACCGACAAGGCTGTCGGATACGGGATCGAGGCCGTGCAGATCGCAGGCAACAACATCCTCGAGGTCTACGACAACATCGCGAGGCTGGCGGACAGTGTGCGCGAGAACCCGCGTCCGGTCCTGGTGGAATGCATGACCTTCCGGATGCGCGGCCACGAGGAGGCCAGCGGTACCAAGTACGTTCCGAAGGAGCTCTTCGAGGAATGGGGCCGCAAGGATCCCGTGGCCAATTATGAGGCCTGGTTGTTGAAGCACGGGATCCTGTCCATCGCCAAGCGGGACGAGATCAGGGCACGCGTGAAGGACGGCATCGAGGAGGATCTGAAGCACGCGTTCGAGGAACCGGAACCGGTGCCTGTTGAATCTGCCGAGGTCGCCGACGTGTACGCTACGGTTGATGGTAGCACTCGTAGCGGCGACTCTCAGGGTCGACCAGCCGTGTTACCTGTGGACCCCGGAATGACCGGGGCACCCGAAAAGCGCATGATCGACGCCATCCAGGAAGGCATGGCCCAGAGCATGGAGCGCCACAGCAACCTCGTCCTCATGGGTCAGGACATCGCGGAGTACGGCGGTGCCTTCAAGATCACCGACGGCTTCGTGGAGAAGTTCGGCAAGGACCGGGTGCGCAACACGCCCCTGTGCGAGAGTGCGATCCTCGGGGCCTCGCTCGGCCTCAGCATCAAGGGGATGAAGGCCATGATGGAGATGCAGTTCGCCGACTTCGTGAGCGAGGGCATCACGCAGATCTGCAACAACCTGGCGAAGATCCACTACCGCTGGGGGCAGAACGCCGATGTGGTGGTGCGCATGCCCACCGGCGCGGGGGTGGGCGCTGGCCCCTTCCACAGCCAGAG
>JAGQVR010000064.1 GCA_020437875.1 Flavobacteriales bacterium | reverse complement strand
ATGGATCCGGCCTCCAAGCTCGCTTCGGCCCAGTGGACCATGCCGGAGGCCACCACCGATACCGGTACGGCTGCCGTTCCATCCAAGGGGATGGTGAGTCCCTCGATCCGTCGCGAGCCATCTGGGCCTACGAAACGGATATCCTCGTCCAGCCGGACCTGTCCATGAACAAGGCCGCACAGGACCAGGGCGGGTGCCATGCAAACGCGTCTCATCGGTTGGAGCAACAACGGTAGGGGAACAGGTTCGTCGGGGGGCTCTGTCCACCGAACTCACAACCAGCACCCTCACCCACACCACCACCATCGATCCCGACGCCAACGAGTTTGGCGCCCGTGTTGTTATTGGCGGCGTGGTCCACCCATTCGGCCTGGGTCACGGTGCCGAAGAACCAGGCGAGCGCACTGCAGGCATGGCTCCACTCACTGATCGTGCAAAGCCTTCCGCCTTGAGCACCACAGGCTGCGATCGCATCATGGAAGGTGGCGGCCTCATTCGGTTGGTCGGCGATGCAGAAGGTCGAGCTCACTGGCACGTATCCATCCGGACATCCCAGGAAGGTCGAAGCGAGCAATTGGAAGGCCTCACCATCGAACACCAGGCGCGCCGGTACTCCAGGTCGCAGATCACCAGCGTCGAGACCAAGACCATCGCCTTTCAGGATCGGATGGCTGGTCAGGCCGTTCAAGGCAAGGGTGGGCGCGGCTGCGTTCGCCTCCATGGGCAGGATGGTGATCAGCATGCCGGACACCAGGTCCACGGGTGCGGGTGTCAGATCCCCGCTAAGTGCGACATTTCCCGTTACGATCGCACGCGTGGCCGTATTCCTGCGCGCGCTGCCTAGGCTGACGGCATCATTCGGTTCCAGTGGGTCCGACACCCCCAGCACCTGCCGATCAGCGGGGCTTGACCCTGAAAGTTGCAAAGGTGTTCCCAGTTCCCATTGAGCCATGCTTACCAGGCTGCCCAGGAAGAGCGCAAGGCTCGATACCAGGCCTCGTGACCGCAGGCGAGAGTTGGCGAGCACGCGCTCCATGACGATCAGCGCGTATAACAGCAGCGGAAACTCCGATCGATGCTGTCGGAAACGAATGAATTCCCCGCGCTAAGGCAGCTGGAGGCACCGACCACACGCGCACAATTGTTCTCATTGGAAGCGTCATTGCTCCACTCCCAGTTGTTCGTCGGACCCGTCAGACCCAACGCTGCAGCTCGTTGGCAGGCGATCAGGAACTCACCCCATTCACATAGACGCATCCCCTGGGAGCCACAAGTCGTCGCGGCCACGAAGAAGTCGACCGCTGAATGCTCTGTGGTCTCAATGCAGTATCGGGAGTTCACGGCGACCGTACCATCGGGGCAGGGTCGGCGTGGTCGAACGTTCGTGTTCATGATCTGGAAGCCGGTTCCGTCCATGACCACCGAGAGCGCCGTTCCTTCCGGGATCTCCGCGCCATCGGCACGCACGCCCACCGAGGCGAGCAGTGGGTAGGGGCCATGGCCGTTCACAAGAAGATCCACATCACCGCTCGTCGGTGTCGGAGCCAGCACCACCAGTTGCGTGCCGGCCGGAGGCGCAGTGGTCAGCGCGTCCAGATCGATGGACCAGACATTGCCGCCCGTGGGGGCGACCAGGCGATAGCCACCGCGTCGTTCCGTGGTGGAGGTCAGGACCGCATCGCTTGTTTCGCTATCAGGTAGTCCGGTCACCTGACGGTCCTCCGGGAAGGGTGCCGTAAGGATGAGCGGGCGGTCAGAGACGACCTGGCCGATCGCCCAGGTGGTCATGAAGAAGGAGAGGAGGAGAGGGATCAGGCGTGCCATGTCAACGAGGTGTGAAGCAGCACCGCGAACGGCCCAGGGTGACGTTGTTCGGATTGGCCCAGCGTTCTGCGGTGCACGTGGTCATCCCGACCTGTACCGCGGAGTTGGCATGGTTCGAGGAATCGTCCAACCATTCCCAGGCGGACAACATGCTCGTGAACTCGGAAGCGTACTGGGTGCACGCTACATAGAATTCATCCCAGCTGCACAAACGCCCACCCAGGTCATTGCACCTGTCGGAAGCTGGGAACCAGAGCGAATTGGGCTGCGATGCTCGTTCCATGCACAAACGCTCCCCGATCGCCGCGGTCCCTGGTGGACAGCCGTTCTCGGAAAGGCCCATCAGGATCCACGATCCGTTGGCATGCACGATCTCGACAATGGCACCAGTTACGATCTGGCCGCGTGCCGCGGGTAGTCCATCCGGTCGGGTCAAGGGCACGGCAGGAAGCGAAGCACAGCCCAAGGTGATCGCGCCATGAAGGTCAGTTGGCGCCAAGAAGCGCAACAAGGCGCCGTCGCGGTATCCGTCCATGGGAACGACCGGAGTAAGCGTTACGACCGTTCCGCTGACGGATGCATCCGCCCACGTGGTGGTCCCGACCAAACTGGCTTCCACGGTCACCGCAGCGCTTTCCTCGGTCGGTCGTCCGAGGTCATCGATCCCCCTTTGATCGGAGGGGCCGGTGAATTGAATGGACCCGTCGATCTCCACTTGCGCGAACGCGAACATGGAAAGAAGCAGGCCCAGGCAGGTCAGCGATCTCCTCATCGGTCGTAGCAACATCTGTAAAGGCTGATCGTGAGCGGTGCATGCGTCCAGCCCCACTCACAAGCAAGCCCTTCCATCACGTCGGGCCCATTGTATCCTCGTCCCATCACCTTGGCATCATTCGGGTTGTTGGAGGCATCCTCGATCCATTCATAGTTGGTCACCGTGGGTAGGAAGGCCGGGTCACGCCTGCAGGCGGATGCCCATTCACCGAAGGAACAAAGCCGACCACCACGATCCACACATGCGGCGACCGCTTCGTAGTACGTTCCGGTCCCACGTGTTTCCGTGTCCACACAATGACCTGCATTGGCCGGGACACTGCCGGTCGGGCATGGTCGTGCGTTCCAGTTGACCAGCTGCCAGCTCGCTCCGTCGAACACGAATCTGGCCGGAGCGCCCAACGTGAGGTCCGCGCTGTCAAGTGGTACACCACCCCACTTCAACAGAGGGTGTGCACCACTACCGTTCAGTTCGAGGTCGGCCTCGGCTTCATTCGCTTCCTGCGGAACGATGGTCACGAGCATGCCAGGGGTCAGGCTGAAAGGTTCGGGTTGAACGGTGCCGACGAGGTGGAGCGTGCCGGTCGTTGTCGCACGGCTGACGACAGCTGCACGGGCGGCATCGACGTTGATGGCGGCATCACCCTGAATGGGATCGCCAAGGCCGGTCACTTGTCGGTCCTCGCTGGTCGGCCCATCGAATTGCATCCGCACGGGCATGTCCAACTGGCTGAACCCCTGCAGGGGAGCGGCGAGGATGAGGGACAATAGGAAGGTGCTCCTCATGCTTTGCGGAACTTCACGACCGCACGGTCACCCACGCGAACGTAGTAGGCTCCTGCTGCCAGATGTGCGACGTCAAGTTCGACCAGGTCGTGGCTCGACGTTCGAGAAGGGATGGCGAGCGAGCGGCCCAGGCCATCGAAGACCACCACCGGACCCAGAGGCGTGCCATCGGTAGAATGGATGAAGATCTGCTCGGAGGTGAGCGTAGGCCACACATGCAGACCATTGGTCGCCACCAACGAGGGCGACGCGGTCGGGGCGTTCACGTCGAATGCGGTATAGACACCCCACGGGGCCGCCACCGAAGCTTGCACCAAGTGGTCGACCGGATCGTTCGTCGAGGCCAACGGGTTCCAAGGTCCATCCAGCATGTCGGAACGGAACAGACCGATCGCATCACTGCTCAGCCCGTTCAATTCGGAAGCGTCATAGGCGATGGTGATGTCGGCCACCCCGCTCGTGGTGAAGGGCGCGTCGATCCGGAACCAGCGTTCGACACTGGGGTCCCCTTCCGGGAATACCCGGGCGATATGGCCGCGTGTGATGGTGATCGGGCCTGCGGCGAAGTCCGTCGAAATGCTCAGTCCAAGCCCGCCCGGCTCCTCGTTCCCGATCGGGCCGTCCAGATCGATCAAGGCCATTTCCGTCCCGGAACCGGTGATGGGTCCCCCACTCGGCTCATCCAGCCTGGCGGCCATACCCATGTCGATGGTACCATCGTTGACGACCTCGGCGCCTGGTTGGATCGTGAAGGTCATTGGACCCTCGAAACGAAGGGTGGTGCCAGCTCCGATCCGCAGGGAGCCACCCGACAGGTCCACGGCCTGGCCGGTCATCGCCACAACGGACACCACCGCAGGAAGGATGAGGATGTAACGAAGGATCATGAGGGTCAAAGATAGCCTCAACACCCGGGCGTTGGGGGGGAAGGTTAGCTTTGGCGCAAATGCTCGATACATGGATCTGAAGGGTGTGATCGCCGACCATATGGGCCATTTCTCGGTGTACGACATCCCGAACCTGTTCCTTGTGCTGGTGGGGTCGGTGGTGCTCGGCTATATCACCGCCATCTGGGGGGCGCGTTCCACCGCTCAGGATGCGAGACGTTCCGCTTTGTGGGCCGCCGCCGGGGCCCTTGCGGCCGGCCTGGTCCGCTCCCAATTGCCCCTGGCCACCCTGGTGCTCGCTGCGGCTGTGCTTGTTGGGAAACGGGACGATGGGAACAGCGGCCTCGATCGGGTCATCATGCTCCTCATCGGGATCGGCTGTGGATCCGGTGCGACCGTCATCGTTGGGATCGCTCTCATCGTGTTCATCCCGATCATGCGATGGGCGCTGAAGGCTCCGGCCCGGGCATGAGCACATGGCAGGGACTTCGGGCCACCATGGGATCCTTGCTGATCCTGCTGCTGGCCTTCGTCCTCGTGGCCTGGATCGGTGGCGCACCACCCAGGGTCCAGGTGGTTCCTGGTGGAGTGGTACCTGACCTGGGCGATGATCAGGCCCACCGGACGCCCGGTGGCTTGCTGAAGCTCGAGGCCGGATCGAACGGCAGGGGGTATTTCGCGATCGGACCGGATGGTGAGTTCACGCCTTTCAACGGAAGTGTGGACATCGAACTGGAGCCGTCCAAGGTCCAGGCCGCACGATTGCTGGCCACACCCATTTCACTGACCTGGCGTCATCCTTTCGCCGGACTCCCGGCCGCACGCTCCGTCCGGATCGCCAATGCACAGGGTGATGGTCGCACAGAGGAACGTCTCCGGACCTTCTTGTTCGCTGATCATGGTGAACTTCCTGTCGTATCACTCCAGATGCCCATGGGTGCGCTGCTTGATCCGGACACCGGGCTGCTGGTGGTCGGTAACGCGATCTTCCATGGCCCGAAGAAGATGTTGATCGCTGAGGCGCGTGACCCGCGATGGTGGAAGTATCCGGGCAATTTCCACATGCGGGGGCGCGAGTGGGAACGTGCGGGCCGCATGCAGTTCATCCTCCCTGATGGCGGTACCGGCTTCGAAACGGCGGTGCGCGTACGCATCAACGGGCAGATGACGCGCGGGTTCCCGCAGCATGCCTTCCGGCTCGGCTTCCGGGAACCGTTGCGCTACGACCTCTTCGGGGAGGAGGTGAAGGAGGGTTATGATGCCCTTGTGCTCCGTGCTGCCGGCAACGACCAGATCAAGGCCATGATGCGCGACGTGTTCCAGCACAGGCTTTGTGAGGGGCTGCCCTTCGAGACCTCGGGGCACCGTACCTGTGTGGTCTACATCAACGATGCCTATTGGGGTGTGCATCACCTGCGACCGCGCATGGACGACGAGGAGGTCGCCAGGCGTTATGGCATCCCCAGGAAGCGCATCACCATCCTCGAGGATGAGGCCCGTCTCTACAGGGGGGACACGGCGGAGGTGGCGCGTTTCGAGCGTCTTGCGAACCTGACGGGAGCGTGGGACGGCCGGGATGCCGCATGGGCGGATACGCTGCTCGCACGGGTCGATGTGGAAGGATTCCTCAGCTATATGGCCACGCAGATGATCTTGGGGAACATGGATTGGCCCAACCAGAACGTGCGCTTCTGGCGGTATTCCGGCAAGCCCCGCAAAGAGCGTCCGTTGGATGGTCGCTGGTATTTCATCATGGGCGATTCCGACCTGGGCTATGGGGTGCAGGGTCCACCATCGGCGGACATGTTCCTGCGGGCGAAGGTCATGGACGTTCCGATCACCCGTTTATTCTGGGGGATGATGCGCTGGCCCCCGTTCAAGGCACGCTTCATCGAGGTCGCCGAAGGTCTCCTACAGGGGCCCTTCTCCACGGAACGTTCCCTGCGTGAGCTCGATGCCATCGTGCTGCTCATGGCACCTGAGATGGAGCGCCATACCGCACGTTGGAGGAAGCCGGCCAATGTGGACGATTGGCGGGCCTTTGTGGATGTGATGCGGAACTTCGCACAGCAGCGGGGGCCTGCCGTGCGTGATCAACTCCGCGCATTCGCCGCCCGGGAAGTCGACGGGCAGAAGCCATGAGGAACTACTTCGCCACCAACTACCAGCTCTACCTGTTGGTCCTGCTCTACGTGGTGGTCGGGGTGTACGCGAAGCCTTTCCTCTTCCTTCTCATGCCCCTCTCCGTGTTCTTCCTGAAGTCAAGGGAGCTGTGGGCCGACATGGTCTTCGGTCTGCTGATCACCCTGGTGCTTTCTGACATCACGCCGTGGTTCTTCAAGATGCAGGTGTTCAAGAGCGCGAAGAACACGTACATCACGGCGCTCTCGATCATCTTCCTGCTGGAACGCCACCGCTTCGTGCCCTTCTCGCAGGTGTTCAACGTCTTCCTGCCCTTCTTCATTTACAGTGTGTTCCCGCTCGTCTTCTCGAACAACCTTGTCGTCGGGGTGCAGAAGACGCTGTCCTATGCACTGCTCTACCTCGTGGTCCCGAACTATGTGCTGTACAACTATCGGTTGATGGGCTGGGACTTCTTCAGGAACCTGGTCCGTTTCATGGCGGTCATCCTCCTGTCCGGCTACTTCGTGCTCTGGGGCTTCGGTGACTTCTACGCATACATGATCGGGCGATTCAGGGGGCTCTTCGGCAATCCCAACGGCATGGCCCTGTTCTGTTTCCTGCTGATCATGCTCACGGCCACCCTCAACTCCATCAAGAAGGACCTCCTCACCTGGAAGGACAAACTGTTCGTATACGGCACGGCGGTGTATTTCCTGTTCCAGTCCGGTTCCCGCTCAGCTCTGGTTTCGGTCATCATCTTTCTGGTCTTCGGTCGCTTCTTCTCCGCCAGCCCGGTCTTCGGTTTCATAGGCTTGATCGCTGTCTTCGGGCTTTCAGAGCTCGTCCTGGCCAATATCGAACCGATCGTGATGTACCTCGGGCTGCAGGAGTACGTGCGTCTGAACACACTGGAGAGCGGAAGCGGGCGCTACTTCGCATGGGAGTTCGCCTGGAAGCATATCCAGGACTATTTCGTCTTCGGCGGTGGGTTCGCGAACGATGAGCGGATCATGCGGAAGCACCGTCTCTACCTGGAGCGCATGGGGCACCAGGGCGGCGTCCACAATTCGTACCTGAGCTTCTGGTTCAACACGGGGATCGTGGGCCTGCTGCTCTTCCTGCGCAGTTTCGTGCTCATCTTCATCAAGGCCAGCCGACTGGTACCGCTCAGCCTTGGTGTCATGTTCGCTGTCATGTTCTCCGTCACCTACGAATCCTGGTTGGTCAGTTCACTCAATCCCTTCACCATCATCCTGCTCATCATCATCACTGCGGTCACGGAGGAGGAGATCGCCAACTGGGAGCATTATTCACCTGCGGAACTCGATCCGGATGAGGGGCAACCGGCTCATCCCACCGTACCGATCCCCGCCTGATCATTTGCCCGTCAAGAGACCATGAAACGTCGTGTCCTCCTCGTACTTGCCGCTTTCGCCGTCCTGCTCGGTGCCGCCGCCTTCATGGGTGACCGGGCCCTCAAGCACAAGGGGCATCCGGGCCTGAAGAAGTTCGTGCAACAATGGTGGGTGAACTATCCCGCCTCCTTCCAGGTTGAGCCGGAGGAGGTGGCCTTGAAGGTGGATCAGGCTGATATGGATGCGATCCAAGGTGTCGTGGACGCGGCACGGGAGCGGGGGGTGATCATGCGTGAAGGCAACGACTATGTTCCGGCCGAGTTCACCGCGGCAGGCACCACGTTCAAGGTGAAGGTGCGGATCAAGGGCAAGATGGCAGACCATGTGACCGGTGAGAAGTGGTCGTTCCGTATCATCGCCAAGAAGGACAAGGGGTTCAAGGGAATGCAGCGCTTCTCCCTTCAGCATCCTGGAACGAGGAATTACCTGTGCGACTGGTTCTATCACCTGCTCATGCGGGGTGAAGGCGTGGTGGCGCTTCGCTATGGCTTCGTTCGCCTGACCTTCAACGGTGAGGACCTCGGTGTCTATGCCTATGAGGAGCACTTCGGACCGGAACTGCTCGCCAACAACGGCCGCATGAAGGGACCGATATTCCGCTTCGATCCGGGATTGTTCTGGGAACACCGGTTGAACATGATCGAGAAGGTCAGGTACAATGAACCCTTCGCGGCCTACCAGGCTGCCGCGGTCGACGCCTTCGGCACCGGCGACATGGAGAAGGACTCCGTGCAACTCGGCTACTTCGCCGATGCGGTGGGACGCATGATGGCCTTTCGGCGCGGCGAACTGCCGGCCTCGCAGGTCTTCAACGCGGACCTGATCGCACGGCGCCACGCCATACTCGACCTGGTCGGTGGTCATCACAGCATGGACTGGAGCGATGTGAAGTTCTACTACGACCCGCTGCTGCAGCGCGTGGAACCCATCGCCTATGAGAGCTTCAGCGCCTTCCCGATCCGGACGCTGGCAGGCTCCGACCGGTATGTCGGGATGATCAAGCAGTCCATGGACCTCCACGATGCCTACTTCAACGACCCGGAGGTGTTCGCGGCCTATGTGCATCACCTGGAGCGCGTGTCCCGACCGGAGTTCCTGGACAGCGCCTTCACCGCGCTCGCGCCGGCCTTGGATAGCGCTTCCGCGATCATCTACAGGGAGTTCCCATACAAGGAACTGGACCGGGAGGTGTACCGGAAGAACCAGCTTGTGATCCGACGCATGCTCGATGTGCCGAAGGGCTTCCATGCATATGCGGCCATGGACACGGACACCCTGCGGATAACGGTGATACCGATCGAGGGACTGCCCATCGAAGTGTTCGGAGCAGTGGCGTTGGATGGAAGTGTATCGGCTCCGGTCCAACGGTCCATCATCCCATGCCGGCGGCCCGGGACGGTCGGCATGCCCGTGGATCTGCGGATCCCGCTCGATGATGCCTGGCGGAAGGCGCCTCCCGATAAGCTGATCCTGCGTTATGCGGTGCTGGGCGCAAGCACGCACCGCACCTTGGAGGCCTTCCCCTATGCGTATTCCGATGGCCTGTCGATCCCTTCGTTGGTCCCACCCACCGGCTGGAACGCACGCGCGGAGGCCATGTTGCGGTTCGATGAGGAGGGTCGCTCGATCACCATCGCACCGGGTGCCCATACGCTGGACCACGACATCTTCATTCCGGCGGGTTACACGGTCAACGCCACGGCACCACTGCGGATCGACCTGGTGAAGGGCGCGCGGATGATCTCGCGGTCGCCCATGCGATTGGTCGGGTTGGAGGAGATGCCGATCACCATTGGTTCATCGGATGCCAGTGGTGGTGGGCTGATCCTGGTTACCACGGGAGGATCCAGTCGGTTCGAGCGGATCAGGGTGGAGGGGTTCGGTATGAACAGCGCGGGAACGCCTTCCATCATCCTTCAGGAGGCCTCATCCACATGGACCACCTGTGACCTGGGCGAGGTGCGGACACGTGATCTCATGGAAGTGGTCCGTAGTCACGTGGAATTCAACGGTTGCTCCTTCACCGGAGGTGGCGACCAGTTGGTCCTTGGTTATTCGAGCACATCGATCAGTGATGTCCTCTTCCGGGGTGCGGGTGATGATGCGTTGAAGGTGAAGGGAGGTGCTGCCAGCATCGCAGGGACACGCGTGGAGGGCGCGACGAGCAATGCGCTCGTGCTGGATGAGGCTGCTCAGGTCAGGATCGACGGTGGGTCCTTCCAGGCAGCCAAGGATGTCCTGGCCGTTTCGGAAGGGGCTACCCTTGAGGCGAAGCGTACGCGCATCACATCCGAAGAGGCGGCCCCCGTGGATGTGGAGCCCGTGCATGCACGGCACGGCGCTTCACAGGTCGTGCTCACGGATGTCACCATCGAGGCACCAGGACCAGCCAAGATCGGCAAGGGGAACAAGGTGTCACTGAACGGCAAGGCCATGAACGAAACGGTCAAGCCATGATCAGGAAGCTCGGCCTCTGTCTAGCGGTTATCGCTTCGATCCATATCGATGCACAGGTATCGCCGTTCAACGGACGTTCGGTCCAGGGACCGGATAGCACGGGGCATTACCGGTTGCTGATCGGTGGGCATTTCCATGGATCCAGCTCCAATGCCTCCGGTTTCCCGGCGGCCACGGTATTGGCGAACCTGCATGCGATCAATGCGACGGAGGCGGACGTCCTGCTGAGCACCGGCGATCTCTTCCTGCGACCGGATCGGGATAGTGCCCGGTACGCATCGGCCTTCTTCGATCGGTTGATGATCCCGCTCTTCAATGCTCCGGGGAACCATGACCTCGAGGGCCATGCCTACCGCATCCCGATGCCACTGCGGATCGATATGGGTCGGGATCGTATCCTGCTGTTCGATACGGAGCGCGACAACAGTGACATCAAGGGCGATCAGCTCGATGCGCTGAAGGAGGTCGAGAAGGAGGCTACGGAAGGAAGCGTCGATCGGCTCTTCATCGTCTCCCACAGGCCCGTATGGTCGGAAGGGATCGAGCGCTATTCCAGGTTGTTCTCCGGGAACACCCGGTCACTGGCCGGATGCAACTACGAGGCCGAGGTGCTGCCCATGTTGCGTCGCATGGCCGGTGATGTCGAGGTGTACTGGATCAGTGGAAGCATGGCCGGTCGTGCACCGGCCAGCCTCTTCTTCCAACCGCACGAGAAGAACATCACTTACATCCAATGCGCGGTGCGCGATCAGTTGCGCGATGCCATGCTCCTTGCCGATGTGGCTCCCAATGGCATCAGCTGGCGCCTGTGGTCCTTGACCGGTGAGCCGGTCGAGGAAGTGGTGATGTACGATGCGGACTGGTGGGAGGCGCATCAAGGGAAAGGAGAGGAGTTCCACTGGAGGAGGATCCCTTATCTCGTTCAGAAGAACCTCACAAGTCCGGTCTTCTGGTACGGCATGATCACCATGTTCGCGGTCCTGCTCATGGGCTGGCTGCTCCGGCGAAAGGCACGGGGTTGAACCGCCAGCAGCTAGATTTACCGGATCGATCGAACATGGCAAGCATCCTAGTGACAGGTGGGGCCGGTTTCATCGCCAGTGATCTGGCACTGAAGCTCGCGGAAGACCCGAAGAACCAGGTGGTGGTGGTGGACAATCTGCTGACGGGCGACGTGGGCAAGGTGGTCGCGCCACGGAGAACCAACCTGCATTTCATCAAATGCGATGTGAACCGCTTCGAGGACATCAGCAGTGTGTTCTATGCGCATCGCCCTGATTACGTCTTCCATTATGCGGCGGTGGTCGGCGTCAAGCGGACCACGGAGAATCCCGTGATGGTCTTGCGTGACATCGACGGCATCCGGAACGTGCTCGACCTTTCCAAGAACACCGGTGTACAGCGCGTCCTCTTCTCCAGCAGCAGTGAGGTCTACGGTGAACCCGTGGAGATCCCACAGAACGAGCTGACGACCCCATTGAACTCGAAGCTTCCCTATGCCATCGTCAAGAACATCGGGGAGGCCTTTCTGCGTTCCTACCAGAAGGAGTATGGTCTGGAGTATACCATCTTCCGCTTCTTCAATACCTATGGCCCGAAGCAGAGCCGCGATTTCGTCGTGGCCAAGTTCCTGCGTGCGGCGCTCGCCAACGAGGACATCACCATTTACGGGGATGGTTCACAGACCCGTACCTTCTGTTACATCGATGACAATATCGATGCCTGCCTGGCTGCTTTCCACGGAGGACATGTGATCAACGATGTGGTCAACATAGGGTCCGACAAGGAGATCACGATCAAGGAGCTCGCCGAACTCGTCATCGAGCTTACGGGCAGCTCTTCGCGTATCGTGCACCTTCCCCCGCTGGAGGAGGGTGACATGACCC
>JAGQVR010000063.1 GCA_020437875.1 Flavobacteriales bacterium | reverse complement strand
ACTTGCAATGGACCTTCAGGTTCTCATAGCTGTAGAGCACCCTTGCTCCTGCTTTCTCAAGCGCCTCCCCCCAATAGAGGTTGCTCCGCTCATCGAAACGGGCCTGCACCTCCACGAAAACGGTCACGCGCTTTCCGAGCCGCAACGCGTCCAGCAGTGCAGTGCATACCTCCGATCCTTCAGCGACACGATAGAGGGTGATGGCGATATGCCGGACGTGCCTGTCGCGCGCAGCATGTTGCAGCCAGCGTACCACATTGCCGAAATCGTGATATGGGAAGTGCCACAACAGGTCCCTGCTGCGGGCGGCCTTGAGAACGGCGGCTCCGTCCCGGGTCACGGGGTCGGGAACAGGCTTCAGCGGCGGGTCGCGCAGCTCCCGATGCCCGTTGATCGGCACCTTCATCAGGTCGCTGAAGTTGTGATAGCGCCCGCCGGCCACCAGGTCCTGTTTCGATAGGCCCAGCAGACCGCGAAGAGCACGCAGGGTGGCTGCGGGCATGCTTCGATCATAGAGGAAGCGGGCGGGTACGCCCATGCTCCGTTTACGCAGGCTCTTGCGCACCTTGTCCTTCACGTTCCCGGCGTACTCCTCGTCGAGGTGCAGCTCGGCATCGCGCGATAGCTTGATGCTGTGGCAGTCCAACAGCTTGGAACCGGTGAAGAGGTCCGCGAGGCAGAGGCGCATCACATCATCGAGGTAGATCAGGTCGGTGCGTCCCTTGCGGGAGGGAAGCACCAGGAAGCGGCCGACCTCGTCGCTGGGGATGTTCACCAGCACGATGCGTGGTTTGCTGCCTTTCCTCGATCGCAGGCGGCAGGCGAAATACAATTTCCGGTCCTCGATGAAGGGGGCGTTACCCGCACGCACGGTGGCCGTATGGAGCAGTGGCGCCACGTGCCGGGTGAAGTGCTGTCGCACATGCTGTTCCTGCTTTCGCGATAGCTTCTGCGGATGCAGGAAATGGATGCCCTCCTTCGCGAGGGCTGGAAGAAGCACCTCGCGGTAGAGCTTCCCGAAACGCTCCTGCTGTTCGAGTGCCTTCCGATTGATCCGGTCCACCCGTTTCTCCGGGGTCACCTCCAGTGCGGTACGGTCCACCTTCTTGAGTCCTGCGAGGCTCCGCAACGAGGCGACACGCACACGGTAGAACTCATCCAGGTTGCTCGAGTAGATGGCGAGGAACTTGAGCCGTTCCAGCAATGGAACGGTTGCGTCCATCGCCTCCTGGAGCACGCGATCGTTGAACGAGAGCCAGCTGAGGTCACGGTCGAAGAAGCGCTCCGGTGCATGGGTCAGCGGTGCACGTCGCCCCTTTGATGTGCTTGAACGCTCGAGGAGCACCTGCATGTTGAGCTTCTTCTGTCTGGCGTACCGGGCTCGCGCCACGGAAGTATGGAAGCGATGCTGCTCCAGATAGGCGATGTTCTCCGAAAGCCATTGTGCAGGTGTGATCCGCTTTCCCCTCACCACCTCAAGCTCCTGTTTCAGGGCGGCACTGCGATCGATGAAGTCCGCCTGTCCCGCCTTGGCCGAGTCCGCATCGCGCAACACCTGTTGCAGCACGTTCTTGGGCATGGCCCCGTACCGGGTGCTCAGGATACAGGCGCACACGCGGGCAATGTCCCGTTCGCTAACACCAAGGCGCTCGAGGAAGCGTCGGGCAAGGCGTGCACTGGCCTCTTCATGACCTTCGTAGACCTTGGCATAGCCCGTGTCATGGAACAGTGCGGCAACCTCCAGCACCGCAAGGTCAGCAGCAGATGATCCCAGAGCCTGCCCCAGGTCCTTCGCGGTGCGCGTCACAGTCAGCGTGTGCTCAAGATCATGGAAGGTCATATGGCCCGGCATGTGTGCTGCGAACCACCTGCGCACATGCGATCGGCAGCGCTCGATCCGGGCTTCACTGATCATGGTCGCCAAGATAGAAGGTCGTGCTGGGCGATCAGGGCCGGAGCTCCCGGCTATATTTGGCAGGACCACTTCTCCCCGGATGGATCCAGCCCTTGCCCTCGCGCTCTATGAGCGATTCGCTGGCGATAGGCTCACATTCCTTTACAGCGGCGCATTCCTTGACGAGCACACGGCGCGGCTCATCAATATGCAGGAGGAGCATCTGGAGAGCGAGGGCGCCTCGCGTGTGACCCGGGGCAAGCTCACCTTCGTCCTGGTCGAGGCCTACCAGAACATCGTTCGGCATCGGGTGAAGGGTGCTTCCATCATGAATGGCGCTGACCGCAGTCTGTTCTTGGTCCGGAACGCCGGCCAGGCGCATGAGGTCACTGCCATCAATGCCGTGGCGGGTGCCGAGGTGGAGGCATTGCGAAGGTCCCTTGATCGTCTCAGTGGCCTGGACCTTGGGGAGATGAAGCGGATCTTCCTGAGGGGACTTCAGAATGAAGCGCGGACGGAGCGGGGTGGTGCGGGGCTGGGATTGGTGGAGATGGCACGCCGCTCCGGGAATCCATTGCGGCATGCGTTCGTCGGGATCGATGAGCAGCATCAGTTGTTCGCCCTCCAGGTATTGGTCGGTCCAAGTGATGGATGGCTGAGCACCGAAGCACTTCCGATGGACCTGCATCAGTTGGTGCTGAACGAAGGGATCCTGCTGCTCCACCGGGGGACCCTGCCCGCCGTGACCCAGGAGAACCTGATCCGCATGATCGAGCTGGATATGGCCGAGGTCCGATCCGGTCCCTCAAGGGCCGATCAGGCTTTCCTGCTGATGATGGGTGCAGTGGCCGACCTCGGGGTGGGCGGCGAGGGTCCGATGGTCACCGTAGCACATCGAAAGGATCAGGCCACCATCACGCTCGCCACGCCACTGACCAATGCCTCGGCGGGGAGGGTGGAGAAGGCCCTGGATATGGTCATGGCGTTGGATGGACCAGCATTACAACGGCACTATCGCGATACACTGCTTGGCCGGACCGATGGAGCCGGTGGGCTGGAGTTGGGTCTGATGGATCTTGCCCGACGGAGCATTGGTCCACTCCGCGCGCGCATCTTGTCCTGGCGTGAGATGCCGTTGCTCGTGCTCGAGGCGGACGTTTAACGATCCTTGGCTGCCGTTCCCTGGAATAGGGACTTTGATATGTACGGATCGGCCTGGTCCTGGAGTTATCCCAGCAACCAGGCACACCATGTTCTCCATGCTCCTCCGCACGATGGCGCTTCTGCGCCGATTCCAACATTGGTTCGATCAGCGCTTCGGCTGGTTCTTCACCAATGGGATGAAGTCCCGTGACATCAGCCGCGAACGATCGGTCAGAGCTTGATGCAGACGTTCTTCGCCTCGGTGAAGAACCGCAGCGCATCCATTCCGCCTTCACGGCCGACACCGCTCTGCTTCACACCACCAAAGGGAGTGCGCAGGTCGCGCACCATCCAGCAGTTCACCCATACGATACCGGCCTGCAGTGCGCGCGCCACACGGTGACTGCGCTGCACGTCCTTCGTCCAGATGACACTGGCCAGGCCATAAGGGGTGGCGTTGGCCAGCCCGATGGCCTCCTCCTCCGTATCAAAGGCCTGGATGGTCACCACCGGACCGAAGATCTCCTCCTGGTTCGTGCGACACTGCGGTCCCAGGCCTTCGATCACCGTTGGTGCGATGTACCATCCGTCCTTCAGCGGTCCATCGAGAACGATCCTCTCACCACCACACAGCACCTGTGCACCTTCCTCCCGTGCGATCCGGATGTGTTCCAACACCTTCTCCATGTGCCCCTGGCTGACCACGGCTCCTAGGTCGCTGTCCGCTGCCTGGGGATCCCCCACACGGAGGGCCTTCACCCGCTCCACGAAGGCGGCTCGGAACCGGTCGAAGATGGATCGCTCGACCAGGATCCGCGATCCACACAGGCAGATCTGACCCTGGTTCGTGAAGCTGCTCCGCACGGTGGTCCGCAGCATCTCCTCGAAGTCGCAATCCGCGAACACCAGCACGGGGTTCTTGCCGCCGAGTTCCAGGCTGAGCTTCTTGAACATCGGCGCCGCCACCCGCGCGATCTCCGCGCCGGTGCGCGTTCCACCGGTGAAGGAGATGGCCGGAACCCGCGGGTGTGCCGTGATGGCCGCGCCCACCTTGGGGCCGAGGCCGTGTACGATGTTCAGCACGCCCGGAGGCATGCCAGCGGCCTGGGAGAGTTTGCTCATCCGATAGGCGGTGAGCGGTGTCACCTCGCTCGGTTTGGCCACCACGCAGTTGCCACTGGCCAGGGCCGGTGCGATCTTCCAGGTGAACAGGTAAAGCGGCAGGTTCCAAGGGCTGATGCATCCCGCCACTCCGAACGGCTGTCTATCGGTGTAGTTCACCGCGACATCGTCCATCAAGTGCGCCTCGCTCGGGAAGTGAATGATGGCGGTGGCGAAGAAGCGCAGGTTGGCGATCGCACGGGGGATGTCGACCCGGCGGGCCAGGGAAAGTGGTTTCCCGTTGTCACGCGATTCATCCTCGACGAAACCGTCCATGTCCTCCTCGATGAGCGATGCGAGCCGCAGCATGACCTGGCTTCGACCCTCACGACCCAGCGCATTCCAAGCAGGGAAGGCCCGTTCCGCGGCTTTCACGGCCATGTCCACATCCCGCTCATCCGAATCGGGAAGGTGTCCGTAGATCTTGCCGGTGGCGGGAGCATATAGATCGAGCCGACCACCGCCCACCGCAGGTCGAAGCTCACCATCGATCAGGTTCAACAGGGTCTCCATGCGTTCCGAAAGGTAGAGCGGTTGCCCGGAAGGGCTTGCCGTATGGCAGCAGGATGTCCAGTGTGACGGACGGATACCAAAAAATCGAAGGCCCGCACGGATGTGCGAGCCCTCGACCCCTTGTTGCCTTGTCCGTGACCGGAACGTCCGACCCGTTGACAAGTTCTTTCCTACCAGAACCACCGGCTTGCGCCGGTCGTCGTTCCATCGACAGGACAAAGGAAAGATGGTGGCGAAGGGACACCTGTTAAGGTCTTGCGAATGAACGTTAAAGACCGTTAAGCTCGATCGGATGCGCAATGGGTCGGTAGTTTCGGGTCGTGGAGAAACACCGGATCACCATCCTCCTCCTGGCGATCAGCGTGGCATTGATCGGCCTGATGGGCATCCAGGTGAAATGGATGCGTGACAGCATGGCCCTTCGGGAGGCTCAGTTCGACCGGACGGTGGACCACGTCCTGTTCGCTGTGAGCGATCGCATGGAGCAGATGGAGAAGTTGCGCGACCTGCAGCGCCACAGAACGGGACGTCGTCTGCTCCGCAAGTTGGACGCGATGCGCCGTGCCTATGACGAGCGGATGTCCACGGCTGCGTCGCCGAACGACACGGATGCGGTGCTGTCCGATCTGGGTCCACCGCCTCCGGAACCACCGGGTGCGATGGAGGAGTTGGAGGACGAAAGTGCGCGCTCGGCCTGGCAGGAGGACCTTGCGGCGCACGAAGCGCTGTTCACCGACATGGTCCGGGCGATCTTCTCGGAGGAGCTGGCCCGTGATATCCGTGAGCGGATCGACATTCCCGTGCTCGATTCGCTCTTGAAGGCGGAGTTCCTTGTGAAGGGGCTTGATGAGCCCTTCACCTACGGCATCTTCGACGTGCAGGGGGACGAGGTCGTATTCGGACATGAGCAGCGCTTGGACCCGGCGCAGGTGGGCAGGAACGATCATCGCGAACGGCTTTTCCGGCACGACCTGGCCGGACCGGTGTACTACCTGCATGTCCAGGTCCCGGGGCATCGTGGTTCATTGTGGTTGCGGATGCTGCCACTCCTGCTCACCAGTGTGTTGCTGATGTCCATCATCGTGGTGGCCTTCTTCCTCACCATCCGCACCATTTTCCGGCAAAGACGGATCAACGACATCCGCAACGACCTGGTGAACAACCTGACCCACGAGCTCAAGACTCCGATCAGCACGATCGGCCTGGCCTGCGAAGCGCTCGCCGATCCGAGCATGCCGAAGACGGAACAGCAGGTGCGCACCTTCGTGGCCATGATCCGCGACGAGAACAAGCGGCTCGGTTCACTGGTGGAGAACGTGCTTCAGAGCGCCGTGCTCGAGAGTGGCCACATGGTGTTGAAACGTGTGGGGCTCGATGTTCATGCGCTCATCCAGGACGTCATTCGAAGCAGCAGCATGCAGGTCTCCCGCCGCAACGGCCATATCGAGCTGGACCTGAAGGCGGAGATCCATCATGTCAGCGGCGATCGCATCCACCTGACCAACCTGCTGTACAACCTCATCGACAACGCAGTGAAGTACACCGACCAGGAGCCGCGCATCCGCATCGCCACGGTGAGCAACGATGAGGGGGTCACCGTGAGCGTCACCGACAACGGCATCGGGATATCCGCATCGGAACAGCGCAAGATCTTCGACAGACTGTATCGTGTACCCACGGGCAACCTGCACAATGCGAAAGGCTTCGGGTTGGGCTTGAGCTATGTGCGCACCGTGGTCGAACGCCATGGCGGGCGCATCCGGCTGGAGAGCGCACCGGGTCGTGGCAGCACCTTCCATATCTTCATTCCGTTCGAACATGGCAGCACAGCACAAGCTGTTGGTGGTAGAGGATGATCAGAACCTGGGCACGCTCCTCGTCGAGTACCTGCGTGCCAAAGGCTACGATGCCGATCTCCGCCATGATGGTCGCGAAGGCAAGGCGGCCTATGACAAGGGAGGGTACGACCTCCTCATCCTCGATGTGATGATGCCTTACAAGGACGGCTTCACACTGACCAAGGAGATCCGGCAACGTGACCTGACCACTCCCATCATGTTCCTCTCGGCCAAAGCGATGAAGCAGGATGCCATCCAGGGTTTCCAGAGCGGTGCCGATGACTACATGACCAAGCCCTTCAGCATGGAGGAGCTCCTGCTCCGGGTAAGTGCCGTGCTCCGCCGGTCGAAGGGGGTGGAACCGAAGGCCCCCGAACCGGAGGAATACCTGATCGGGGACAGCAGCTTCCAGCCGCGCAAGCAGGTGCTGCAGACCCCCGGTGGTGAACGGAAGCTGACCACCAAGGAGAACGAGCTCCTGCGCCTGTTGTGCATGAACCGCAACGAGGTGCTCGATCGCTCGGCCGCGCTGATCGCCGTGTGGGGTGATGACAGCTACTTCAACGGGCGCAGCATGGACGTGTACATCGCCAAGCTGCGCAAGTACCTGCGCGAGGATCCCAAGGTGGAGATCATCAATGTGCACGGGAAGGGGTTCCGGCTCATCGCGGATGACGGCACTACGAAAGCCTGAGGAGCGATTAGCGGACCCGCGACCTCACAGGCAGGCGGTGCGCCCACCATCCACCGGGAGGTTGATCCCGTTGATATAGGCCGCGGTGGGTCCGGCCAAAAAGGCCACGGCGGCGGCGATCTCGGCGGGTTCGGCGAACCTCCGCAACGGGATCTCGGCGAGCATCTCCGTGCGCACCTCCTCCTCGGTCGAGCCGGTCCTGGAGGCCTTGGCCTGGATGATCGCCTTCAGCCGGTCGGTGGATGTGGCTCCGGGCAGCACATTGTTCACGGTGATATTGAAAGGCCCGAGTTCAGTGGCCAGGGTCTTGCCCCAGTTCGCCACGGCCCCCCTGATCGTATTGCTCACGCCAAGGTTCGGGAGCGGCTGCTTCACACTGGTGCTGATCACGTTCACGATCCGACCGTGCTTCCGAGCCTTCATCCCCGGTACCACTGCGCGCACGATGGTCTGGAAGCCGATGAGGTGTTGGGTGAAGGCTGCGAGGAAGGCGGCGGTATCCGCCTCATGCGCGGGTCCGGGTGATGGACCGCCCGTATTGTTGATGAGGATGTCAACGGGACGATCCGTGACAAGCTCGGTCATGGCAGCGGCCAGGGACCCGGTGTCGGACATGTCGCAGGCCAGTGCATGGTGGGCCTGAGCGGCCGATATCGGTAGGGTGGAGCGGGCTTCGTCGAGCGCCCGTGGGTCACGGGCCAGGATGGTGACCGAAGCGCCGAGCAGGGCCAGCTCGTGGGCCACTGCCCGTCCGATGCCTTGAGTCCCGCCACAAACAAGGGCATGTTGCCCGGAGAGATGTATGATCCCCATGATGGCGGCAAAAGTACCCGCTCCTCTCAACTACTTGGTGACCAAGCGTTCGCGGCCGATCGTGGAAAACAGTGTTCGTGTCCCGACTGATCGGCTGCTGTGACGTCGGACCTTTGTACCGTCCTAATTGCTCCGAACTTTTAAGATGTCCGTATTGAACGACTGCAAGCAGTTGCTGCTACCCCTGTTCTTAAGCGCCATGACCACGATGGTGCAAGCACAGACCGTTACCCTGCCGGAGATGGAAGAACAGGTGACACCGGCCTGGTTGGGCGGTGCACCACCCAACGGGACTTGTAGCGGTGCCGGCGTCGTGGCTCTGGAGATGAGCGTCCCGGTCACGGTGATGGGCAACAACGAGAACGCGCCGACCGACCCCGTGCTGCAGGCGAACCTGGTTTGGGAAGGATTCACGATACCGACCTGCTCGGACCTGTTGGTGAGCTATTGTGGCACCGATCCGGAGTTCCTTGGTGGCTTGGTCTACCTGGTGAAGGGCTGTCCGATCACGAACCTGGTATTCAACAGCGGCTCCAACATCGTTCCGAACCAGTGCGGCGATGGCAACTTCGCCATCCTTTTCCCGTCCTTGCCACCGGGGACCTACTACTATCCGGTCCTGGAAGCCCCTGGTAGCAGCGGTGATTACACCCTGGTCTTCACGGCATCCCCGTGCGCGGGTACGGCTCCGGCCAACGCGCTCTGTGCGGACGCCATCAGCCTGACACCTTCGGAGGAGTGTGTGTTCACGAGCGGGACCGTGGAGCATGCAACCACGGTGGGCCCGACGGGCACGGCATGCGGGAACGGGGATGTCTCGGACGGAGTCTGGTACTCCTTCGTGGCGACCAGTGCCTCCCATGATATCACCGTCCAACCCAGCTCGGAATTCAACGTTCATCTGAGCCTGATCAGTGGGACTTGTACCGGGCAGTCCTTGCTGGCTTGTGCGATCGGGCAGAACTTCGGTACTCCCACGACCTTGTCCGCGACCGGTCTTGTCGTGGGCAATACCTACCTGTTGCGGGTGGCGGATTGGTACGCTGGCGCACCACGGTCGAGCACCTTCGACATCTGTATCGTGGCCATCGGGAGTACGCAATGTGAAGCGGCCGCTGGGAATCTGGTGCCGGATGAAGCGAACGTCTGCTTCGCTGGCACTGAGACCGTCCTGTCCGCCACGCCTTCCGGGAACGCCATCGTGCCTTCCGGGTACACCACCCTGTTCCTACTGACCTCATCATCGGAGGTGGTGCTCGCGCAGAACAACGTGCCGATGTTCACGGCGCCTTCGGTCGGCGGTTATTCAATGCGCACGCTGGTCTATGATCCCGCGACCTTTGATCCCGCGGTCATCCAGGAGGGAAGCAGCACCGTTGGCTCCCTGAACGAGTTGTTCATCCAGGGCGGTGGGTCCATTTGTGCGAGCCTGGACATCACCGGCGCCGGATTCACGGTGGAGAATTGCTGTAGTGCGAACGCGGGAAGCCTGGTCGCGGTGCAACCTTCCGTTTGCTGGGACGAACCCATGGTGACCGTCGCGGCAACGCCTGTGGTCAACCCGGTGGTACCGAGCGGCCATCTCGTCCTTCACCTGCTCAGCACGGTCGCTGACGGCGTGATCCAGGATACGGCCGCCTCGGCCGCCTTCGAGGTGATGTCCACCGGGGCGTACCGGATCCACACGCTCGTATACGGCCCGGCCACCTTTGATCCGGAGACCATCGTGCCCGGTACAACGACGATGATGGACCTGGCCGGGAACTTCGTTGGAACGGGTGGTCCACTTTGTGGTGCCTTGGACGTGAACGGTACCCTGATCGAAGTGGTGCTCTGCTGTCCTGGAAGCCTCGGGGAGCTGAGCCTGGTGGAGGATTCGCTATGCCATACCTCCCAGGGGGTGGCTTTCGAATGGACGTTGATCGATGCGGACGTGCCGGAAGGATACGTCGTGCGCTACATCATCGCTGATGACCAAGGCGGGATCCTCGACACCACTTCTTTCTCGGTGATCACCGTGACGGGGATCGGGGACTACACGGTGCATCCGATCATACTGGACACCCTCACGTTGGAACTGGAGGCAGCGCTTGACACGCTCGGAACCATCGGTAGCTTGAACGATATCCTGGTCCAGGGGGGCGGTTCGGTCTGCGCCCTGCTCGACCTCACCGGTGTTGGGCTGCACGTGATCGATTGCAGCCCGGCCAATGATGATTGCTCCGATCCAGGGTTCGTTACGGTCCAGCTGCTGGAGACCTGTACGGGTGGTCTGATCCTTGGGGACAATACGTACGCGACCCAGGGTGATGCGATGGCCCCGGCCTGCGGCGACCCGGAGTCCACCTACGCCGATGTCTGGTACATCTTCAACAGCGGGGACAACACGGGGATCACCATCCTTTTCGACCCCGGTACCATGACCTCATGGGGCATCACCGTTCAGGATGCCTGTGATGGAACGGAACTCCTTTGTGAGGTCCAACCCTCCGCGCCGGTGGATCTCGACACGGATCCGAACACCTCCCTCCTCGTCCGCATCTTTTCCGACCTGAGCACCGGAGAGCCCGGAGAGTTCAGCATGTGCGTCACTGGAGCGGTCATCTCCACCATCTGCGACGGTGGTACGGTCTCGACCATGACCGGCCAGACGATCATGAACATATGCCAGGACGCTCTCCCCGATGTGATCGAGTTCGCCACGAGCAGTGCCGCACCCGTCAACTATACCTATGTGGTGACGGACATGGATAGTATGATCGTGGCGGTGGTCGCGGGCAATGCGCTCGACTTCAACGGCCTCATGCTGGGCACCTACCTGGTGCATGGGATCTCGCACGACGGTTCGCTGGAAGGGGTCTCCGTCGGCGATGCGCTCATGGACATCACCACCTCGGGTCAATGCCTGCATTTCGCCGGGAATGCGGTGGAAATGCGCGTGGAGGTATGCAGCGGTATCGATGAAGCAGGTGCGCCCGTTCGGAGCTTGTGGCCGAACCCGAACCAGGGGCGTTTCCAATTGAGCTTCAAGGACGTGGATGGGCTTGTGAACGTACGTGTGCTGTTCCCTGATGGGCGGATCTTGACGGAACACCGTTTGGTGGTCCGGCCCAACACGACCCATGTGGTGGAGTTGCCGAACAACACCGCACCGGGGGCGTATTCAGTACTGGTGACCCACGATACCGCACGACTGTCGGTGCTTCGCGTTCTCGTCCAGTAAGCCGTGTATCGCGTAGTGCCGTGGTCGGTCGATGCCGGGCACTGTGATCTATTTGCGATCGTGGATAACACGGACGACCAAGCTTCGTTCATCGAATCACGGCCGATCGATCTTTGTTCTACCGTAAAAGGGAACCAGAGCCATTGACCATGAACCTACGTTACTCGTTGAATGAGCACGTCCTGCCTGCACTGCTCCTCGTCGCCTTGTGGGCTATCAGCTTGCCGACGAAGGCCCAGTCCGGTGGCTCAACACCCAACGTCCTGTGCAGCGGTGCGGTGGTCAATGCGTTGGCATTGGACGTCCCGGTGACGGTCTCCGGTGACAACACCGGGGCGGAGCTGGATCCGGTGTTCGGTGTGCCGGTGGTGTGGGAGGCGTTCACGATCACCACCTGTGCGAACGTCTCCGTGGGCTATTGTGGCACCACGCCCGCATTCGCGAGTTCGTTGATCACCCTGGCGGTCGGTTGTCCGCTCACCAACTTCGTGTTCAACTCCTCGGCCAACATCGATCCCGATGCTTGTGGTGATGGGAACTACACGATCCTCTTCCCGAACCTGCCCGCCGGCACCTACTTCTTTCCCGTGCGTCAGGGAACGGGCTCGATCGGGCCTTACTCGCTCACCTTCACGGCCGTGACCTGCACGGCCACCGCTCCGGCCAATGCGGTATGCTCCGGTGCCATCTCGTTGCCCGCTGGGGCCGATTGCGTCCCCGTCCCGGGGAATGTGGCCTTCGCGACGGCGGCAGGCAACACCGGGATCGGATGTGGCAATGGTGATGTGGCCGACGGTGTGTGGTATTCCTTCGAGGCCATGGGGTCCACCTATGACCTCACGGTGGCCCCAAGTGCCCAGTTCAACGCGCATGTGGAGGTCTTCAGCGGGGATTGCGATGGACTTTCGAGCATTGCTTGTGCAGTTGGTAGCAACTTCGGCGTTCAGACGGTCGCGGAGTTGACGGGGCTGACCACCGGACAGACCTATCACGTCCGGGTGAACGATTGGTATTCGGGCAGCCCGGTGACCACCGACTTCTACATCTGCCTGGAATTGGTGGTGACGATCGA
>JAGQVR010000062.1 GCA_020437875.1 Flavobacteriales bacterium | reverse complement strand
GGGATCCCCGTGGTCGACGACGCTGACAGGTTGGTCGGGATCGTGACCAACCGCGACCTGCGCTTCGAGAAGCGGATGCAACGCCCGGTGTCCGAGGTCATGACCAGGGACCGCATCATCACCGCGCAGCCGCAGACCTCCATGACCCAGGCCGAGGAGATCCTGCAGGAACACAAGATCGAGAAGCTACCGGTGATCGATGGTGATGGTAAGCTCGTCGGGCTGATCACATACAAGGACATCATCAAGCTCAAGCAACGGCCGAACGCGTGCAAGGACCGCCTCGGTCGCCTGCGCGTGGCCGCTGCGGTCGGGGTGACCCGTGATACCATGGAACGCGCTCAGGCACTTGTCGAGGCGGGCGTCGATGCCTTGGTCATCGATACGGCCCATGGCCACAGCCGGGGTGTGATCGACATGTTGCGCGAGGTGAAGGAGCGCCTCCCCGGTGTCGATGTGATCGTGGGGAATGTGGCCACCGCCGAAGCGGCGATCGCCCTGGCCGAGGCCGGTGCCGATGCCGTGAAGGTCGGGATCGGGCCAGGCAGCATCTGCACCACCCGTGTCATCGCCGGGGTCGGTGTGCCCCAGCTCACTGCTGTTATCGACTGTGCCAACGCGCTGGAGGGCACGGGCGTTCCGGTGATCGCGGACGGCGGTATCCGGTATACCGGCGACATCGTCAAGGCGATGGCGGCGGGTGCGGGTACGGTCATGATCGGCAGCATGTTCGCCGGGGTGGAGGAGAGCCCGGGGGAAACGATCATCTATGAAGGCCGGCGTTTCAAGGCCTATCGGGGAATGGGTAGCATAGAAGCCATGCAGCAGGGCAGCAAGGACCGTTACTTCCAGGATGCCGAGGACGACATCAAGAAGCTCGTTCCGGAGGGCATCAGTGGAAGGGTGCCATACAAGGGCAAGCTCGGCGAGGTCGTACACCAGTTGGTGGGTGGCCTGCGTGCAGGCATGGGTTATTGCGGTGCCGCCGACATGGAAGCCCTGCGCAACGCCCGTTTCATCCGCATCACCACGGCCGGGGTCCGGGAGAGCCATCCGCATGATGTGTACATCAGTCGGGAGGCTCCGAACTACAGCCACCACTAAGCGGCCTGCTTCGATCAAATTAACGGCTTGAGCCGCTGAGCGTTGCTGGCGGCAACGGTTACATTTGCCTCCCTTCGGTCGCGGCACCATCAGTCGCGGCGCGAGATTCGATCATGGAAAGGACCCTTCGGAAATTCAGTGTATTCCTGCTGGCCGTCGGCCTCACCCAGGGTGTCATCGCCCAGAACGGAAGTGACGACCCGGTGATCATGCATGTGGACGGCCGCCCGGTGCTTCGGAGCGAGTTCGAGGCCATCTACAAGAAGAACAACAAGGACGCCGTCGTCACCAAGGAGGCGCTGGATGAATACCTCGACCTCTTCATCAACTACAAGCTGAAGGTGAGGGAGGCCGAGGCGCTGGGCATGGACACGATCACCAAGTTCAAGAACGAACTGGATGGCTACAGGAAGCAGCTTGCGCGTCCGTACCTGATCGATCGGGAACTGAATGATGCATTGATCAAGGAGGCCTATGCCCGCATGCAGGAGGAGGTGCGTGCATCGCACATCCTGGTCCAGTTGGATCCGGAGGCATCACCGGAGGATACCCTGGCCGCATGGAAGCGCATCAACGCCCTCCGCGACCGCATCGTGAAAGGGGAGGACATCGCCTCCGTCGCCAAGGGACCGGGTGGTTCGGACGACCCCAGTGCCGCCAAGAACGGCGGTGACCTCGGCTGGTTCAGCGCCCTTCAGATGGTCTATCCCTTCGAGTCCGCCGCTTACACCACCCAGGTGGGTGAGGTGAGCAAGCCGGTGCGCACACGCTTCGGCTATCACATCATCAAGGTGGCCGACCGCCGGCCCGCACGCGGCCAGGTCCGCGTGGCCCATATCATGATGCGCAGCACCGATCAGGACAGCCCCGAAAAGCGTGCGGCCATGGAGCAGCGCATCCGTGAGGTATATGGGCAGATCGAGAGCGGCAAGCTCACCTTCGCGGACGCCGCCCTGAAGTACAGCGAGGATGAGAGTTCCAACACCAAGGGTGGCGAGCTCCCCATGTTCGGTACCGGCAAGATGATCGAGGAGTTCGAGGATGCCGCCTTCGGTTTGCAGAAGGAAGGTGATGTCTCGGGTCCGGTCAAGTCGCGTTATGGCTGGCACATCATCAAATTGCTGGAGAAGCAACCGGTGGCTTCGTTCGAAGCCTCGAAGGTGGAGCTCAAGAACAGGATCTCGCGCGACAGCCGGGCAGAGATCACCCAGAAGGCCTTCATCACCCGGCTGCGTTCCGAGTACGGCTACACCTCCTACCCGAAGAACGTGAGCGCCGTGATCGCGCTGGTGGATACCAATGTGTTCAAGAAGGGCACCTCCGTGAGCGATACCCTCTTGCGCCGGAACGCGACGGAGGGACCGCTCGAAATGAAGGGCGTGAAGTATCGCCGGGAATTGCTCGGTGCGATCAAGGATGGTCGGCTGCTGAACGTGAAGAGCCGCCAGTACGATGAGATGACCCAGACCATGGATGATACCGTGGTGGTGCGCACCATCATGGAAGGCTGGTCCTACGACCGCAAGAAGGCCGAGAAGCTCACGAAGCCCGTCTTCAGTTTCAAGGGCGGTTCCTACACCCAGCGCGACCTGTTGGATTGGATCGAGGCGCGCCAGCGTCGCGAACGCGCGGTCCCATTGAACGCATACGTGAATGAGCGGTTCGAGGGTATGGTGGATGACAGGATCATGGCCTATGAGGATGCGCACTTGGAGGAGAAGTACACGGACTTCCGTCTGTTGATGAAGGAGTACCGGGACGGCATCCTGCTCTTCGAACTCACCGACCAGAAGGTATGGGGCAAGGCCGTGCGCGATACCGCCGGGCTCGAAGCCTTCCACAAGGAGCACATGACGGACTTCATGTGGGATACCCGGTATGAGGGCGACCTTTACATCTGCAGCAACCCTGCGGTGGCCAAGCAGGTGCGCGGGCTCGTATCGAAAGGCAAGCGTGGAGCAGAGCTTACCGAGGTGGTGAACAAGAACGACCCCCTTGCCCTGACCATCGAGAGCGGCCTTTTCACCGCCGAGCAGAAGCCCTATCTCAAGGGGATCACGAAGCCCGGGCTGCAGCCCGATTTCAAGCTGGATGACCGTGTGGTGGTGGCCGACATCAAGGGCGTGCGTTCCCCCGAGCCGAAGACCCTGGACGAGGCCCGCGGCCTGATCACAGCGGCTTATCAGGACGAACTCGAGAAGAACTGGATCAAAGAGCTGCGTTCGAAGTACACGGTATCCGTGGACCAGGACGTATTGCATTCCATCAAGTGATCGAAGCTCCGCGCCCATTCATCGGGCCCGGCATGCCCGGGTTGGTGATGGGCTGTGCCATGTTGACCTGCTCCGGATGCGGCAATGCGGACGAGGGTCCGGACCGGCCACTCGCCCGTGCCTATGAACAGGTCCTGTCATGGGATGACCTTAGACAGGTGATACCACCGGATGCCAGTGGGGCCGACAGTGCGGCCATGGCCGGACAGTACATCGAGATGTGGCTTCGCCAGCAGGCGATCTTGCACATGGCCGAGCAGAATCAGGTGGCCGGAAGCCTGGACCTGGAGGCCCAGCTCGAGGACTATCGCCGTTCGCTCGTGATCTTCGGCTACGAACAGGCATTGGTCGACCAGAAGCTTGACACCGCGGTCACACCCGCGGATGTGGAAGCCTATTACACGGACCATCAGCCCAACTTCGAACTGAAGGAGGCCGTGCTCCGGATGCGATGGTTCAAGGTGAATGAACCTGACAAACGCACCTTGCGGAAGATGACCGACCGGTTCCTGCATGGGGATGTGGATGAACTCCACGAACTGGAACTTTGGCTGGCAAGGAACGGTGTCACCATAGTCGACCATGGTTCGAGCTGGTATCCGGTCACCACCGCACAGGCTGAAATGGAACTGCCGGCGGTTCAGCAGGGAGTGGACTTGTCAAGGCAGGGGAAACAGGTGGTCACATCGGATAATGGAGCGTGGTTCATCGACGTTGTCGAGTTCCGGGCACAGAACAGCATCTCACCGTTGGACATGGTCCGCTCGGACATCCGGGCGATCCTGCTGAACCAACGCAAGCTGCAGTTGATAGAGGACATGCGCGCATCGGTCTATGCACAAGCCATCGAGAACAAGGATGTTGAAAGGTTCGTTCCATAGCCTCCTCCTTCTGTTCCCACTGCTGGGTGTGGCGCAGCCCCAAGGCACCCTGATCGACCGTGTCGTGGCCGTCGTTGGGCGTGAAGCGATCCTGCATTCGGAGCTTACTGTTCGCACAGAGCAGCTGAGACAGGGCGGTGGCACGGTAACGACGACCGCGATCTGTGGCGAATTGGAGGATCTGCTTTATGAGAAGCTCCTCCTCGAGCAGGCCGCGATCGATAGCGTCGTCGTGGATGAAGCGCAGGTGGATGCCGAGTTGGACCGACGGATCCGCTATTTCTCCGCACAACTGGGCGGTGACGAGAAGCTCGAGAAGTTCTACGGAAAGACCATCACCGAGATCCGCGCCGAGTTCCGGGAACAGGTCGAGGACCAGCTCCTCGTGCAGAACATGCAGCAGCGGATCACCTCCGATATCCGGGTCACACCCCGCGATGTGCAACGGTTCTTCAACTCCATTCCGGCTGATAGCGTCCCTTTGATCAATGCGGAGGTGGAGTACGCACAGATCCTCCGGGAGCCGAAACCCGAGGAGGAGGAGGAGCGACGTATCCGTCGCCGTATCGAGGAGTTCCGGGAGAGCGTGCAGAAAGGGGAGAAGGACATCTGCACCGTTGCGGTCCTCTATTCCGAGGACCCCGGATCGGCCAAGGAGTGCGGCGAGCTCGGGCTCGTGCCACTGGGTACCATGGTGCCGGAGTTCGATGCCGTGGCCATGAGCCTGAAGGAAGGGGAGGTGAGCCAGGTGTTCAAGACCCAGTACGGCTATCATTTCATGCAGATGGTGGAGCGACGGGGTGAGTATTACAATGCACGTCACGTGCTCATGCGCCCGCAGGTGGGCAACGCGGAACTGCTGAAGGAGCGTACGCTCCTCGATAGTCTGGTCCGGACGATCCGGAGCGGTGAAATGCGCTTCCATGATGCGGCCGTCAAGTATTCGGAGGATCCGGAGAGCAAGGACCTTGGTGGTGTGCTGATCGAACCGAACAACAATTCCACGCGTTGGGACATGAGCGAACTCGACCAGCAGACCTTTTTCGTGTTGGATAAGTTGAAGCCAGGTGAGGTGAGCGAACCGCAGCTGGTGGTCATGCCCGATGCCACCAAGGCCTACCGGGTACTGCAGCTCATTTCGCATACGCCACCGCACCAGGCGAACATGAAGGCGGACTACCGGATGATCCAACAGGCTACCGAAGGGAAGATGCGGGCGACCGCGGTGGACGAATGGGTGGGGAACAGGTTGGAAAGCACGTATGTCAGGTTGAACGAGGACTACCGCCAGTGTCCATTCACGCATGATTGGGCGCGGGAGGTGGACAATTAAGCGATCGGAAGATGGATGATATCGGAGCAGTAGAACGGTTCGGTCAACAGTACCGCAGGCTCAAGGCCGAGGTCAACAAGGCGATCGTAGGACAGGACCAGGTCGTGGACCTCGTTCTCATGGGCATCTTCAGTCGTGGGCATTGCCTGCTCGTCGGTGTACCCGGCCTGGCGAAGACCTTGCTCGTCAACTCGGTGGCCCAGGCGCTCGGCCTGTCCTTCAACCGGATCCAGTTCACCCCTGATCTCATGCCAAGTGACATCATCGGTTCTGAGGTATTGGACCAGGACCGTCGGTTCCGCTTCGTGCGTGGTCCCATCTTCGCGAACATCATCCTCGCGGATGAGATCAACCGGACACCGCCCAAGACACAGGCCGCATTGCTCGAGGCCATGCAGGAGAAGGCCGTGACCGCAGCGGGCGCCACGCATCCCTTGCAGGAGCCGTTCTTCGTTCTGGCCACCCAGAACCCGATCGAGCAGGAGGGGACCTATCCATTGCCCGAAGCACAGTTGGACCGCTTCATGTTCAACATCTGGGTCGATTACCCGAGCTACGCGGAGGAACTCGCCATCGTCAAAGCCACTACCGGCGACGTCAAGCCACATATCGAGCCGGTGCTCTCGGCGTTGGACATCCTCACCTACCAAGGCCTGGTCCGGCGCATTCCCGTGGCGGACAATGTGTTGGAATATGCGGTAAAGCTGGCCACCCGGACACGACCCGGTGCTGCCGATGCTCCCGCCATCATCAAGGACCACCTCAGCTGGGGTGCTGGCCCCCGCGCGTCGCAATACCTCGTGATCGGGGCCAAGTGCCATGCGCTCACCCGGGGCAAGTTCTCTCCTGACATCGATGACGTGCAGGCCGTGGCCTTGCCGATCCTCAGGCACCGCCTGGTGAGGAACTACAAGGCCGAAGCCGAGGGTGTCACCGTGGAACGCATCGTTCAAGGGATCCTATAGGAACCTGACATCCGACAGCGCACTTGAGGCCGATCCGGCCTAACTTTGAATACAGGAGGCGGATCATCCCCCCGCTCACTGATCAAATGAGGAGGTTCCGTCTTCTATTCGGCGCGTTCGTGCTTTCCGCCACCACCAGTGCACAGGACCTGCCTGCCGTGGACATCACACTCGTCCAGTTGCAGTCGAACCGTTACGAGGTGCGTCTCCGCCCGGACGGGGACTTCAACGGATTCTTCTCCAGCATCGTGTTCACCTTCCGTTGGAGCACTTCCATGGCCGGTACCCTCGCCGAGTTCGATCCGACACCGGCGATGTTGTCCTTGGGCATTTATCCCGCCATTTCCGGTGATGAGGTCGTTTCCGGCGCTTACACCTATGCACCATTCGTGGCTTTTGGTGCCAGTTCGCTGATGGCCAATGGTCAGTCTTGGACGGCGGGTCAGGAGGTGTCAATGGGTACGATCGATGTGATCGGAGGGCCCGTGGACCTTGCCTTGGTGGAGGATGCATGGACAGCGGTGAACAACGCGGACTATTATGTCTCCCTTGGTGGTGTTTCGGTCCCGGGTGAGATCTACTTCAGTTCACCGACCTTCATGGACGAATTGAGCATTGGACCGGATGGGTTCCAGGTGGCGCGACTCGATAGGCCTGGGAACTGGGTTCGCATCGGGACCGGAAGGGCACTTGACATGCACTATGAGGTCGTCGATGCCGTCGGTCGTTCGATCGGTCAGGGTCGATTGCTGGTCCCTGAAGGGCTGTCCGATCATCGGTTGAACGGTGAGTTGAACGCTGCTGGCACCTACCTGGTGCGGCTACGGTCTGACGGATCGGAACAGGTCCTGCGCACCATCATCATGGAATGAGGAACCGCCGGCTGTCCTTATCCCTCCTGGTCTCCCTGGCCATTTCCGGGCCGTTCCACGCGCAGCAGTGGATGGTCTATGATATGGACAATTCGCCGTTGCCGAGCGTAACCGTCAAGGCCCTTGCTCCGGATGGTGCTGGTGGTCTGTGGGTCGGAACGGATTGGGGCCTTTGTCATTTCGACGGGACCAGCGACTGGACGGTCTATCAGCAAGGCACAAGCCCGTTGATCGATAACAACATCCAGTGCCTGGGCCTTGATGGAGCAGGAAGGTTATGGATCGGAACCGTATCGATGGGTCTGCAGGTGAAGGACGGTGAGGAGTGGACCACCTACACGCCAATGAACTCGGAACTGCCGGAGTTCGGTGTCCGGGATCTGTTCATCGATCCGGAGGATGGGGTCTGGACCTGCACCTCCGAAGGGCTCGCGCGCTTTGATGGGGTCGGGTGGATCCATTACAACGCCACCCCGGAAAGTCATGATGGGGCGGTCCTGAACACATCCAATACGAATACCGTGGCGGTCCGGGAGGACGGGACGATCTGTCTTGGTACCTTCAACGGTGGCCTGCACTTCATCCAGGGCGATCAGGTGGAGGTCCTTACCTCGTTCGACGATGGGTTCTTTGACAACACGGCCGTGGACGTTGCCTTCCATCCATTGACAGGGGCGCGATGGGTGGCTACTCCGGCAGCCGGTTTGTTGCGTCAGCAAGGCCCTGTGGTGGGCGGCCTTTGGACCCAGTGGAATGCGGCCGCCGGATTTCCGTCCAACGCGACCACGGCCCTTGCCATCGACCCGGATGGGGACGTTTGGGTGGGTACCCAGATCGCGGGTCTTGTGCGGGTGCACGCGGATGGCGGCTTCGACCAGTTCACCACGGTGGGATCCTCGATACCCGATGACTGGATCCGAAGTATCCTGGCAGACCCTGATGGGGTGATCTGGGTTGGGACCGGTCTTGGTGGACTTGCCCGTTTCGATCCAACCGTCGGCGTGCAGCAGTTGACGAGGTCCTCCTTCTTAAGGGTTCATCCGAATCCTGGGCGGGATCGCTTGTTCTTGGACGTACAGGGGGCGAATGATGGATCGTCTTGGCAGTTGGTCTCGGCGGATGGTCGTTTGGTGAAGCAGGGTGGGGCCTTCCCGGGAACGACGACGATCGAGCTTCTGGGCCTTTCTCCGGGCACGTACATACTTCAAGTACACCTGGGGGATTTCGTCGAAACGGAACGGGTCATCGTCGAATGATCCGATGGATTTGTCGCATCCAGGGTCTTGACCTGGACCGACCGACTTCCTTAGTTTTACCAGCTCTCCATTCCAAAATCAGCCGCGAATGCAGTCACTTTCACGCTCTTTTTTCATGATCGGTGTTCTGGTCTCCAGTCTGACCGGGGCCATTGCACAGTGCACGATCACCAACGCAACAGGTTGTGTTTGTGCCACCGCGGGCCAGACCGATTGCGACCTGCTTCCGGACATGACCATCAGTTGGACCGCATTGTCATCGGTGAACTCCGGTCCATCGGAATATTCGCAGACGAACTCAAGCAACCCGGGACGTTTGCGGGTCTCTGGGTCCACCCCGAACATCGGGAAGGGGAACCTTGAGGTCCGTGGTGTCTCCAACGGGATCCGGGCCTTCATATGTGGGGACGATACGACGTACATCTCCGGCGGTCAGCAGAACTTCGGTTGCCAGGGTGGGCTTTCACCCAAGCAGATCCTGTATCAACGGATCTATCACAAGAACGGGAACGCCATGTCCTACCAGGATGTGAAGACGGGTACCATGACCTATCACCCGACCCATTCCCACTACCATGTGGATGATTGGACCACGATGACCCTGCGGATCGAGGACCCGAACGAACCGCTGCCGACCCGTTGGCCCATCGTGGCCACCGGCGCCAAGATCGGTTTCTGCTTGATGGACTATTACAATTGCTGGTCGAGTAGTGCGAACGGGCATTGTCGTACCGCTCAGGAATGGCAGCAAGGTTCCGTACTTAACTCCCAGTCCCAGTTCCCGAACCGCGACTTGTACCAGGGTTACAGCTGTAGCTCGGACTACCAGGGGATCTCAACGGGGCGAACGGACCTATACGGCGAGTGGTTGGATGGGATGTGGATCAATCTGATGCCGAACCTGTGCAACGGGAATTATTGGATCGTGGCCGAGGTGGATCCCACCAACGTGTTCCGTGAGGAGAACGAGGAGAACAACTGGACCGCCATGCCCTTCACCATCGCCCTTCAACGGGCAGCCAATAGCGGCGGGTCCGCGTTCATCCACGCGGACAAACGCCCGATCGTGGGTCCGGGTCGAACGGTGACCCTGACGGCCGCACCTGGTTCCTCATACGCCTGGAGCACGGGAGCGACCACGCGCAGCATCACTGTCTCGACCGCCGGGAACTACTCCTGCACCGTGAGCGCACCATGCGGAACGTTGGTGACCGGGAACCTGGCAGTGACATCCATGACCGCCCCAGCCTCGCCGACCACTTCCGGAGCCACGGTAGTTGGACCATCCACGGCGGATCTGGGATCGACAGGCAATGACCCGCAATGGTATGCTGACAACATCGGCGGCTCTGCCATCGCAACGGGTAATTCCTTCACAACACCTGAACTGACGACATCGACCACCTACTGGGTGAGCGATCGCAATACGGTCTCAGGTACCGCTCTCACTGCTGGCAAGACCTATGTGCCCGCTCATGGTAGCAGTTACAACGGCCGGCAATGGATGCTCTTCGATGCCTTTGAGCCATTCATCCTCGAGTCCGTGCGCATCGTCGCCTCCTCGGTCGGCAACCGGCATTTCGTGCTGGTGGATAATGTGGGCAACCTCATCGCGGAGAAGCAGATCGAACTGCTCGCCGGTGACCAGGTCGTTACGCTGGACTTCCGGGTGCCTAAGGGGACTCAGCACAAGTTGTCCGCCTATGACAGTGGGGCGACCAGCAGTGGAACCCAACTGGTGGTCCAGGACCTCCATCGTAGTACCACGGGTGTTTCCTATCCATACCCGATCGGTACGGTCGGTTCCATCACGGGCTCCACACTGGGCAGTTCCACCTATCTGTTCTTTTATGATTGGCACGTGAAGACGGAGGATGCCGTGATCGAAAGTGCCCGTGTCCCGGTCACCGCGACCGTGGTGAATGGGGTTGTCCTGGACGCCAGGGCGTGGTTGGACGGACCTTTCGACGTGAACACCGGTATGATGCATGACTCGCTCAGGGTGAAGAGCCTGCTGCCCAACAACGAGCCTTATGCCGCGTTGGGCTTCCCTCAGGTGGGACCTGGTGGTGAGCAACTCGCAGCTGGTGTTCTCAGTACCAGTGGGGCGAACGCGGTGGTGGATTGGGTCCGTGTTGAGCTCCGCGATCCGGTTACGCCTGCGACCATCCTGGCCGCACAGAGTGGATTGATCACGCGTTCCGGCGGTATAATCGGTGCCGACGGTGCACCACTGCGGTTCTCCGTAGCGGAAGGATCCTACCACATCGCTGTAAGGCACCGGAATCACCTTGGAGTGATGACCGCCTCACCGGTGCCGTTGGCGGCAGCTTCGACCACGGTCGACTTCCGCACCGGCACAACGGGCACATGGGGGACCGATGCCCGCAAGACCAATGGCGTCAACCGGCTCATGTGGTCCGGTGAGGCTGTCCGGGATGGGCTCATACTCTACACCGGGGCAAGCAATGACCGTGACAAGATACTGGAGGCGATCGGGGGTGTGATCCCGACGAATACCGCTGCTGGGTACCTTCAAAGCGACATTAATCTCGACGGACTTTCGAAGTACACCGGTATGGGTAACGATAGGGATCCCATACTTGCCAATATCGGGGGTGTCGTGCCCACGAATAGTCGGGTCCAACAGCTTCCTTAGGACCGGATCCCCCTTACTTTTCACCCGAACGAACTATACACGGACAAGACATGCTCACTACCATTAGAGAAAGGGTCATGGGGTTCACCTGTGGTCTGGTTGCCGCATTTTCGTGCGGTACGGTCAGTGCCCAGATGGACATTGCGTTGGTGCCGACGGCAGACCCCGAGGTCTTCGAATTCCATTGGACGGCGAACGCCGATTACAATGCGATCATCAACTCTGTCATCACGATCCGTTGGTCTGAATCCGCCGGTGGTGACATATCAGAGGATGACTTCGTGAACCTTTGCAGCAACACCCGCGCTCCGTTGTTGACGAACGATCTTCCGGTGGAGATCTTCGGAGCTTACCGGTATTTCACCTTTCGATGTGATGGTGCATCCGCTTTGGGAACGACCGCTCAATGCGGGTTCACCGCAGGACAGACGCGGGCCCTCCATCGGTTCACGATCGCGGGTATCTCGGGCTGCCCGAGCATAGAGTTGACCAATGAGCATCCTCTGCCCAACCGGAACTTCTTCGTTTCCGTTGGCGGCGTGGCAGCGACAGGTACTTTCCTTTCCGGTGTGATCGGAACCCCGTTCACTGTTACGCCGGGGAGTTACGGTCCCACTTGCTCGACCGGTGCCAACATCACGTTGGCAGGAAGTCCGGCCGGTGGTACATGGAGCGGGACCGGCGTCTCTGGCAATACCTTCTCACCGTCGGCAGGTACGCAGACGCTGACCTACACCGTGACCCAGGGGAATTGCACGGTGGCCGCCACCACGACGATCACGGTAACGACAGCGCCGAGCGCAGGCACCTTGAGTGGAACACAAGGCATCTGCGTGGGCGGAAATACGACCTTCAGCAGTACGGTCGGCGGTGGAAGCTGGAGCAGTGGCAACACGGGAGTAGCCACGATCAACCCGACGACCGGCGCCATCAGTGGTGTCTCGGCAGGCACGGCGACGATGACCTACACGGTCACGGGCACGGGCGGTTGCCCGAACGCCACGGCAACGCGGACGGTAACGGTGACAGCAGCACCGAGCGCTGGTACCCTCAGCGGAACGCAAGGCATC
>JAGQVR010000061.1 GCA_020437875.1 Flavobacteriales bacterium | reverse complement strand
GATGACGGTGTACTGCTGGTCGCCGAGCTGGTCGCTGCGCTTCCACACCTTCTCCACGAAGGGGCAGGTGGTGTTGTGCTTCAGCGGATCGATGCCGATGGCCTTCAGGCGGGCTTCCGTTTCCAAGGTGGTGCCGAAGGCGGGGATGATCACGATGTCGTCGGCCTTCAGCTCGTCCCAATCCATCAGCATCTGGCCATGGGTGTCCTGGATGAAACGCAATCCGTGGCTTTCGAGATCGGCGTTCACCTCGGGGTTGTGGATCATCTGGCTCAGCAGGAAGATCCGTTTGCCGGGGTTCTGTTCGATGGCCTGGTAACTGATCTCGATCGCGTTCTCCACCCCGTAACAGAAGCCGAAATGACGCGCGAACACGAAGCGCACCGCACCGAGGTCCAGCAGGGTGGGGCTCAGGTCCTTCTTCTTCGGGTCCTGTGTCTTGCGGAAGGCCTTCAAGCGGCCGATGAGCTCGCTGCGGTAATGGGTCGGGATGGTGAACGATCGCATGGTCTCGAGTTCAAAGGTAGCCGGTCATTGCGCGTTGCATGGATCGTCAGCAGGCAACGCTTTGTCAGCGCGGTGTATCATTGTCCTAACGCCCATCGGATGACCTATCGTTCCGCGCTTCCTTTCGCCCTGTTCCTGCTGCCGATCCTGGCAAGACCGCAGAGCTGTGCCTTCAGCCTGGGCCCGGACCGGACGCTCTGCGACGGGGAGAACGTCTTGTTGGCCGGACCTTCGGGCAGCGTGTCCATCCATTGGCAGAATGGCTGGGCCGTGCAATACCTCACGGCGGATACACCCGGGACCTACTGGTGTACGGCCACCTTCCCCGTCCCCGGCCAGGACCTCGTTGTCAACGGTGCGTTCTCCAACGGGAACACGGGATTCACCACCGATCTCGCCCTTGGTATGGGTGGCACCTGGGGGCCGATAAGCCTCGAAGGGACCTATGGTCTCAGCACGGACATCTCCCTGCTCCATTCCAACTTCCCTTCCTGTGGGGATCACACCGGCAGCAACGGCCAGATGTTGGTGGTGAACGGTTCCGCGACACCCAATGCGGACATCTGGTGCCAGACGATCGCCGTGCAGCCGAACACCACCTATGCCTTCAGCGCGTGGCTGATGTCCGCCAGTCCGGAGAGCCCGGCCATCCTCGATTTCGCAGTGAACGGCGTATCCATTGGTGCGCCATTGCTCGCATCCTCGACCACCTGCGATTGGGACGAGTTCTACGCCGTGTGGAACGCGGGCAGCAGCACCACGGCCACCATCTGCATCACCAACCAGAACCTGGCGCAGAGCGGGAATGATTTCGCCTTGGACGATATCGCCTTCCGGCCGTTGTGCACCCATACCGATTCGGTGTTGATCAACTTCATGCCGCCGGAGCCGGAGATCATCGTGACAGGTCCGGCCACCCTCTGCCCAGGCGACCTGGCAGTGCTCCAGGCCAGCTTGGATCCTCCATGGCCGGCCCCGGTGGATATGATTTGGAACACGGGTGCTGGGGGCAGCAGCTATACGGCCTCCACCACCGGGCTCTTCTCGGTCACCGCCACGGCCACCTGCCTCGAGGCTACCGGGTCCTTGTTCATCGCGCCGGACACCTGTGTTTCCACCCTCACCATGCCCAACGTCTTCACCCCGAACGGCGATGGGTCCAACGATGTCTTCCTGCCGCTGGTGGTGGGCCAGCCGACCGATTTCGAGATGGAGATCCGGAACCGCTGGGGTCAGGTGATCTTCCGCTCCACCAACGTGAACACCGGCTGGGATGGACGCATCCAGGGTGAATGGGCGGCCGACGGTACCTACTACTGGACGGTGCGTTACAGCGACCGGTTGAACGACGGTCGTCTGAAACAGCAGGATAGGGCCGGTCACCTCACCCTGCTGGGTCGTCCCTGAGCCGGATCGGATCGACCGGTCAGGAGTGTGCAACACGCACGGGATCAGCTTTTTCCATACATTTGCACCCCCGAAAATCGGGGACCGTTCGCCCAGGGTGCGGCAGGCGGGAACAAAAGAACCCCTCCCGGATGGCACCCCTCGGTCCGGGATACAAGCAGGAAAGTAGAATGGCAGTCGTAGAGAACAACAAGGTCACCTTCGCCGAACCGCCCGCCGATTTCGATTGGGCCGCCCTCGAGGATGATCGCAAGTCCGGCCCTTCCGAACAACGGGAGAGCATGGAGAAGGCGTACGAGCACACCCTCAGCAGCATCTCCGAAAAGGAGGTGCTCATGGGTACCGTGGTCGGCATGAACAAGAAGGAGGTGGTGATCAACATCGGCTACAAGTCCGAGGGTGTGGTCCCCATCAGCGAGTTCCGTTACAAGCCCGAACTGGCCATCGGTGACCAGGTGGAGGTGTACATCGAGAAGCAGGAGGACAAGGGCGGCCAGATGGTGGTGAGCCACAAGACCGCGCGTGTCCACAACGCCTGGGGCAAGGTGAACCACGCCATGGAGACCAGCGAGATCATCACGGGCTACGTGAAGTGCCGCACGAAAGGCGGTCTCATCGTCGACGTGTTCGGTATCGAGGCCTTCCTGCCCGGTTCGCAGATCGACGTGAAGCCGATCCGCGACTACGACCAGTTCGTAGGCAAGAACATGGAGTTCAAGGTCGTCAAGATCAACCAGGAGTTCAAGAACGTGGTGGTGAGCCACAAGGCCCTGATCGAAGCCGAACTGGAAGCCCAGAAGAAGCAGATCATCGGCGGACTGGAGAAAGGCCAGGTGCTCGAGGGTACCGTCAAGAACATCACCAGCTACGGTGTGTTCGTGGACCTCGGTGGCGTCGACGGCCTCATCCACATCACCGACCTCAGCTATGGCCGCGTGAGCCATCCGGAGGAAGTGGTGAAGCTGGACGAGAAGATCAACGTCGTGATCCTCGACTTCGACGACGAGAAGAAGCGCATCGCCCTCGGCCTGAAGCAGCTGCAGCCGCACCCATGGGATGCGCTCAGCGCCGACCTCAACGCCGGCGACAAGGTGAAGGGCAAGGTGATGGTGATCACCGATTACGGCGCCTTCGTGGAAGTGGCCGCCGGTGTGGAAGGCCTGCTGCACGTGAGCGAGATGAGCTGGAGCCAGCACCTGCGCAGCCCGAAGGACTTCCTGAAGGAAGGCCAGGAGATCGACTGCGTGATCCTGAACATCGACCGCGAAGAGCGCAAGATGAGCCTCGGCATGAAGCAGCTGACGCAGGATCCTTGGGCCGAGATCGAGTTCAAGTACCCGGTGCGCAGCAAGCACACCGCCAAGGTCCGCAACTTCACCCACTTCGGCATCTTCGCCGAGTTGGAGGAGGGCGTGGATGGCCTCATCCACATCAGTGACCTCAGCTGGACCAAGCGTATCAAGCACCCCAGCGAGTTCTGCAACGTGGGCGATGACATCGAGGTCATGGTCCTCGAGGTGGACAAGGAGAACCGTCGCCTCAGCCTCGGTCACAAGCAGGTGGAGGAGAACCCCTGGGACGTGTTCGCCGGTGTGTTCACCCCGGGCAGCACGCACGAGGGTACCATCACCGGTCGTGCCGGCCAGAACTTCGTGGTGAGCCTGCCTTACGGCGTGGAAGGCACCGTGAGCGCCAAGAACCTGAAGAAGGCCGATGGCAGCAAGGCGGAGCTCGAGGAGAAACTGCCCTTCGTGGTATTGGAGTTCAATGGTGAGGCGCGTCGCATCGTGCTGAGCCACACCCGCACCTTCGAGGAAGGCGAGGAGATCATCGAAGCAGCACCCGCTGGTGCGAAGCGTGGCGCCCGCAAGGAGGGCGGCAGCAGCGCCTCGGTGAAGAGCATCAACGAGAAGGTGGAGAAGAGCACCCTCGGTGACCTCAGCGTGCTGAGTGACCTGAAGAAGCAGATGGAGAAGGGTGGCAGCAAGGACGCCGAAAGCGCCGAGTAAGCCATCTAATTGAACAGTACGAAGCCCGGTCGCCGCAAGGTGGACCGGGCTTCGGCGTTGATGGGAGGCCGTTGGCCCAGAGTGCAACGGAGCTTAGTTTCGAACGATCGATGCCAAGGATGAGGTGCATACCGGCCATAATCTGTTCGATCTCGTGCTCATTCGCCACTGCTCAGTATTGGTCCGATGCTGGGGTAGCAATTGATCACGTAGGCGAGATCGGAAGGTTTTACGTGGACACTGCTGAGAACAAGCTGTACAGCACTGGTGTATGGATCGAGAATTACAGCCAAGTCGATCAATCCTTCCACTCCGCGATCAAGGGTGAAAGCGGATGGACGTTATCTGCACCATTCGACTTGGAGTCAACGACATTTGTACGTCATCGCGATACACTGTATATGGGCGGTACATTCACGTACGTTGACGGCTCTCCCATGCCATATGCCGCATGCTTGGTGGACGGTATCTGGCAGTCCTGTGGTTCGTTCAACCAATCGGTCCGAAAGTTCAAGGTGCTCGACGATACTCTATATGCTGTAGGGTACTTCTCAATGATCGACGGTACACCGTGCAAAGGGGTCGCCAAACGCGTGGGGAATAGTTGGGAGTGTATCGGGGAGTTGGACTGCACCGGCTGTCTGCCTGTGGACCTGATACGCTACCAAGGTCGACTCATACTGAGCGGTACCATCACGTTCAGTGGAAACCCGTACCGACACATTGTTCAATTGGTTGATGGTGAATGGGTACCGGTGGGTCCTCAGGGGATCTACGGCGGGCTTAGCGGAGCTGGTCCGTTGGCCGTATTCCAGGACGAGTTGTACGTGGGCGGCTTGATACCCTTGAGCGCGGGTAACGCTGGGTATGCTCTACAGAGGTGGAACGGGAGCGTTTGGAGTCCAGTGGGCGAAGGGTTAAAGGATGAGACCGGTGGTACGGGCCAGAACATCAAGGTGAAGGACCTCCTGGTACACGATGGCAAGTTGTATGTGTGTGGTGGTTTCACCTATGCTGGGAACGAGTATGCCCCGCGCATCGCCACATGGGATGGGGCGCAGTGGTGCTCAGTGGGTGGGGATTTCGGAGATAACGAGGTGACCGGGATGGCCTTTTTCAACGATACGCTACATATCGCCTGCGGGCTGGATGCCGTTGTGGATGGGCAGCCGATCGTGGGTGTTGCCAAGTTCGTTGCGCCCGCGTTCGAGAACAACTGCAGCGGTGATACCGGCATACCAGATCCCAACGGCCAGGCGCCGTTGCGGTTGGCCAGTCATGGGAGCGGATACCTACTGCTTGGTCATGAAAGCCGTGCCGCATTAGCGGTAAGGAATGTGCTGGGACAGGAACAGCTAACTGTTGAGATGGATGCCAGTGGGTATTTTGAGCTGCCAGCCTCGGTGACCGGGGCATTCGTCATATGCCTGGCTGATGGTCGCTGCGTCCGATCGGTGCGCTGAGCTGAGCCCCGAGGATCCCATACGGTTCGTACCGGGTATCTTCGCCACCGATGTCGTCCGTCCCCCTGCTCACCAGCAAGGCCTTCGGGCTCACGGTGGACCGGCTGTGCTACCAGCTGATCGAGGACCATGGTGATCTGAACGGAGTGGCCCTGATCGGTCTGCAACCCCGGGGCATCCTGCTGGCGCGACGCTTGCGCGAGGTGCTGAAGGGCATCCTCGGAAAGGAGGTGCTGCAATACGGCGAACTGGACATCACCTTCCACCGCGACGACTTCCGGCAACGCGGTTCGTTGCCGCAGCCGAGCATCACCCAACTCGATTTCTCCCTCGATGATCGGAAGGTGGTGCTGGTGGACGATGTCCTCTTCACCGGGCGCACCATCCGTGCCGGGCTCGATGCCATGCTCGCCTTCGGGCGTCCCTCTTCGGTGCAGCTGCTCGTCCTCATCGACCGTCGCTTCAACCGTGAGCTGCCCATTCAACCCGATTACGTGGGCCGCTGGGTGGACAGCATCGGCGACCAGCGCGTGACGGTGGAGTGGAAGGAGACCGACGGCGCCGACCGCGTGCTGCTGCAGGGCGGCGAACAAGGGCACGAAGCATCCGATCTGGCACAAGGCACATCCGCGGACCGATGAGCGAACACGTCCCCAGCGAACAATTGAGCGTCGAGCACCTCCTCGGGATCAAGGAGCTGTCGGTGGATGACATCGAACTCATCTTCCGCACGGCCGACGGCTTCAAGGAGGTCCTCAATCGACCGATCAAGAAGGTGCCGTCGCTGCGCGACATCACCATCGCCAACCTCTTCTTCGAGAGCAGCACCCGGACGCGTGTGAGCTTCGAGCTGGCGGAGAAACGCCTGAGCGCCGATGTGGTGAACTTCAGCAGCAGCGGCAGCAGCGTGAGCAAGGGCGAGACCCTGGTGGATACGGTGAACAACATCCTGGCCATGAAGGTGGACATGGTGGTGATGCGCCATCCCGATCCCGGTGCGGGTGTATTCCTGAGCCGCCATGTGGATGCGCGGATCGTGAACGCCGGCGACGGCACGCACGAACACCCGACACAGGCCCTGCTGGACGCGTACAGCATCCGCGAGAAGCTCGGCAAGGTGAAGGGGAGGAAGGTGTTGATCGTAGGCGACATCCTCCACAGCCGTGTCGCGCTCAGCAACATCTTCTGCCTGCAGAAGCTCGGTGCCGAGGTGATGTTATGCGGTCCCCGGACGTTGATGCCGCGTTACATCAACACACTCGGTGTACGCGTTGAACCCGACCTGGACAAGGCCTTGAAGTGGTGCGATGTGGCCAACATGCTGCGGATCCAGCTGGAAAGGCAGGGCGGCGATGGCGTGGCCAACTTCCCCAGCCTGCGCGAGTATGCCATGCGCTACGGCCTGGACCTCGAACGCTACCGAAGGCTGGGCAAGGAGATCGTGATCATGCACCCCGGGCCGATCAATCGGGGGGTGGAGGTGACGAGCGAGGTGGCCGACCATGCCAACAGCATCATCCTCGACCAGGTGGAGAACGGGGTGGCCATCCGCATGGCCGTCCTGTACCTGCTGGCGGCACGTATCCCACGCGCCGGTGTTTGAAACTACGCCGGACCTGGCGTCGGGGGGGCGTGACGGGGCGTGATTATATTTGGCGGGAAGCCAACCAGGACCATGAACTTCACCATCGAGGATAAAGGCCGCTACACGCTGGTCACGAGCAACGTTGACAAGTTGGACACGACCTGTGCGCCGGAGCTGAAGAGTGAGCTGGTGTACCTGAACAAGACCGGCGTTCGCAACGTCATCATCGACCTGACGACCACGCGCTACTGCGACTCGAGCGGGTTGAGCGCCTTGTTGGTGGCCAATCGCCTGTGCAAGAGCGTCAACGGCACCCTGGTGGTCTGTGGCCTGCAGGAGCCGGTGCAGAAATTGGTACAGATCTCGCAGTTGGAGAGCGTCCTCTCCATCACACCCACCCCCGCTGAGGCGGTGGACCTCTTGTACATGGAGGAGATCGAGAAGGACGTGAACAAGGACTGAGCCCATGAGGAGAACCCTACTCTGCGCCGCTTTCACCCTGGTGGGTGGATGGGCGGCCGCCCAATGCACGCCGGACCCACTCTACGCTGACAGTGTGTTCGGCGTATGGCCTGACACCACGGAGAACTTCCGCGCCGGTGTGCTGAGCCAGTTCTACAGCGATACGCTGAACATCATCGTGCCGAGCAACGCCTCGCAGATACCAGCTGATCCCCCATATCCTGCATTGCCCCTCGATAGCATCCAGTTGCTCGGGGTGAACGGACTGCCACCCGGTCTTGCCGTCCTCTGTAACTCGCAGACCCCGGCATCATGCACCTACCTCCCGGAGATGCTGGGTTGCGGACTCATCGAAGGAACGCCGACGGCTTTGGGTAGCTATCCCTTGGAACTCAACGTGCGGGCCTGGTCAACGGTCACCATCGTGGTACCGATACCGGTCTCCCAGGATATCACCTTCGGGGGCTATGAGATCGTGATCACTGATGGAAGCACGAGCATCGTGAATGTGGCGCCCGGTCTGAGCGGGGTGCGCAACGTGCCCAACCCGTTCTCGGCGCGGACGAGCATCGAGTTCCAATCGGGTATAGCTGGTATCGCGCGGGTGCGCGTCTTCAACCTGGTGGGTGAGGAGATCTGGGACCAATCGGTGCAGGTGAAGGCCGGGTCGAACAAGGTGAACTTCGATGGATCGGACCTTCCGACCGGTGTCTATCTGTATAAGATCCAGTCAGGTGGGGATACCTTCACCGGGCGCATGGCCTTGCAGCGGTGAACTTTTCTTGAGCAACGAATTGGAAGGCCCCGAACGGGGCCTTCTTCGTTCCCACCATGCATCAGCGTCCACCCTTCACCCTCATCACCCTTGGTACGGGAGCAGCGCTGCCCGCACGAGGTCGTTATCCCACTGCGCAACTGGTGCAGGTGAGCGGTGGCTGCTACCTGGTCGACTGCGGGGAGGGCACCCAGGAACGTTTGCGGGCCATCGGCTTCAACTTCCAGCGGATCTCGGACATCTTCATCAGCCACCTCCACGGCGACCACTTCCTGGGGCTCATGGGCCTGATCAGCTCCATGCACCTCATGGGACGCCAGCAGCCATTGACCATCCACGGGCCGAAGGAATTGCAGGAGATCATCGGCGTCCAACTCCGCGCTTCGGCCACCTACCTGCGCTATCCCCTGCATATGCGGGTCACGACTCCGGTGAATGGCACCTTGTTGATGGAGGATGAACATGTCGTGGTGACGGCACTCGAACTGCAGCACCGCATTCCCTGTACCGGTTTCGTGTTCCGCGAACGCCCGGGACCATTGCTGCTCCGGCCGGATCGTGTCTCATCGATCCCGAAGTTTAGGCGCAACGCTGTGAAGATGGGAGAGGACCTCAGACTCGGTGATTCGGAACCCATCCCGAACGCGGAACTCACCCTGCCACCGCTGCCGGCAAGGGCGTATGCCTATTGTTCGGACACGGCCTATGCACCGTCCCTGATCCCCTATCTCAAAGGCGTTGACCTGCTCTACCACGAGGCCACCTTCACCACGGCCATGGCGGCACGCGCGAAGGAGACCATGCATAGCACGGCGGAGCAGGCCGCTATGATCGCACGGGATGCCGGCGTCGGCAGGTTGCTGCTGGGGCATTTCAGCTCGCGGTACAAGCATGCGGAGGTCCTGTTGGAGGAAGCGCGTCCCGTGTTCCTGAACACGGAACTTTCCTACGAAGGCGGGGTATTCCACATCGGTTGATGATCTCTTTTCCGAGGGAAGCGATCCATGGGTACATTTGCCCTTGTTAAGAATCGTTCTAAAGAAGGATGATCGTTCGAACCCTGCTCGCGGACCGGAGTGAACTGGCCTTGATCGGTCTGCGGACCATCCTGTCCGAAGCCACGCGCGTGGAGGTGGTCGGTGTGGCCCGTGATCCGGTGGCCATGCAGGCTATGATCGTCCGTCACAAGCCCCATGTGGTCCTCCTGGACCATACCGGGGAGGGCTTCGGGGCCCAAGCCATCAAGGACGGTCTGAAACGGTCGCGCACCACCAAGTTCATCAGCATCACCACGGCCCCGTCCACGGCCACGTTGATGGCGGCTGTACGGGCGGGTGTCACGAGCTACATCCGCAAGGACTGTGATGTCCGGGAGATCATCGAGGCGGTGACCGAGACCGCGGATGGAAGCCGCTTCTACTGCGGCAAGGTGTTGGAGGTATTGAAGAAGGCTTCGGTGGATGTGGAACGCTTCCTGGCCGAACCGCTCAGCTGTGCCCCGGTCGCCCTCAGCGACCGTGAGTGCCAGGTGATCACGCTCATCGCGGAGGGACGCTCCTACACCCGGATCGCCGAGGAGTTGAACCTGAGCGCCCACACTGTGATCGCGCACCGCCGCAACATCATGCAGAAGCTCGGAGTGAACAATACCGCAGCGGTGGTGCTCTACGCGGTGAAGAACGGCTTCATCAGCCCCAACAAGTTCCTGTTCGATCGCGCCTGATCCGGCCGGTACCGATGCATCGGGACCCGGCTACCTTTCGGGCATGGTGCAGGTGATCGGGGAGATCGGTGGCTCATCGTCGCGTTGGGCGGTGCTTACCGAGGATGGGGATGCCCGTATCTGGCCGATCAAGGGAGAGCGATGGCCCGGATTCAACCCGCTCAGTGGCGATGGGGACCGCTTCTCCTCGGACCTCAGGCTCCTGCTGGAGGGGTGTGATACACCTGCGCTGAAGGCAGATACGGTGCGGATCTATGGGGCGGGATGTGGTAGCGGGGATCGACAGGCACGGATGACCGCGGCCATCGCGGGCGTTTGGCCGGATGCCCACGTGGAGGTGGCTACGGATCTGCTCGGTGCCGCGCTCGGTCTTGCCGAGGGCGATACAGGCTTGGTGCTCATACTTGGCACCGGGATGAACGCCGGCTATTTCGATGGCAATGACCTGGTCACTCCGATGCCTTCCCTTGGCTACCTCCTGGGTGATGAAGGAAGCGGTGCGGACATTGGACGCCATTTGTTGCAGGATGCTTTCCACCACCGGATACCCGAGGCCATGCATCACGTCCTTTTCGGATCGCAGGGTCCGGACCTCAAGGAGGTGCTTGCACGGATCCATGGTGCCCTTCATCCTGCGCGTGAGCTCGCGGCATACACCGCCTTGCTGGCGCCTCATCTGGAGGATCCCTATGCGCGGGAACTCATCCAGAGCCGGTTCCAGGTACTTGCGGAGTTGTTGGTGCGTTACTTCGGCCACGACCAACGCACACGGGTGTTCGCGACCGGATCGGTGGCCTTCGGTTTCCGTTCCCTCTTGGCCACGATCCTCCAGGACCATGGAATGACGCTCAGTGTCGTGGAGCCTGATCCGCTCCAGGGCCTCGTGCGGTATCACCGCCAGCGAGGATCCGCGTAGCGTTCCCCTTGCCACCGATGAGCTCCTGGAGCCGTTGGAAAGCGCCCTGGTTCTCGTCCGATCCGATGCTGCGCAGCACGCGGCTTCGTTCCAGGGCGGTGAGATGCCAGCTCAGTGATATCTGGTCCTCGTCGGTATGGCGTAGTTGGATGTCGATCACCTCCATCGGGACCTCCATCCAGCCGCTGGCCTGCTTCAGCATGAGGTCATAGTCCTGGTCCTGTACGCGCACCACGTTGTCATACACGCTTCCGAGCGGATCGAGCACGCGGCTCAGGAGCGACGAGTTGCTTGGCTTCACCTCCAGTTCCTTCTGGGTATCGCGCATCTGGATCACCACCACACCGCTGGTGTTGGCCGCGATCCAATCGCGGTAGGTGTGCAGGAAGGCGAGGGAGATCCGATATCCGTAGTTATCGCGGAGCCCTGCATCCATCACACGCATGGCCGGCTTGCTCGGCAAGGTGACCAGTGGCGTGATGTAAGGGAAGGTCGCGTTCATCCGCAGTGCGCTCGTCAACTTCAGTTCACCGGCGTCCTGGTCATGGAACAAGCGCTGGAACTCGATCGATTCCGGCTGGCCTGTATTGTGCAGTTCACCATCGGGTACGATGTTGGTGAGGAAGGCCATGGGCTGAGAAGCGATCACCAACCGGCGGCCATCGTTGATCGATGCGGGAGCCATGGCCATCAGCGGGATCCGTGCTTCACGCTCGGGTTCCACCAGGTCGTTCAGCCGGACATCGAGCAGCCCCCGGGTGTTCTCATTGAGGCGTCGCTCGAAGGTGTATCCCCGGTCCAGCGTGTAGTGCAAGCCACGGTCGGTCACACTGCGGTAACGCACGAACATGTCATTGGTCACGAAGCTGAACGCGAGCGGGTTCAACATGTCGGTGCTCACCTCGTCCAGGATGGCCGGGTCGTTCGGGTCGGTGTCCATACCCTCCTGCTGGGCCAGATACAGCTGCCGGTAATAGACCGCGCCGATCAACCCCCCGGAGGATCCGGTCACGAACGCCGTGCGTTCCATGAGCTCGCCACCGAGCAGGCTGTCCGCATGCTGCATGCACAGTAATGTCCACAAGGTCGCCCGCAAGCCTCCTCCGCTGGTATTGACGATCACCATGGGCGGCTTGGAGCCGCCGTCGCCCAGGGCCATGTTGTCCGTCTTCCAACGTTCCAATGTGCCGAGCAGGGCCTGCGCATCCGTTCTGGCCGCCGCCGTGTCATGGGCCAGTGCGAAGATGTTCGCCCGGTCATAGGTGGCCGGCTCAACAGTGTAGTCCAGCCCGTAGGCATGGTTGTCATACAGGAAGTCGGTGTGCTGGCTCAGAAGGTTCAGCCCGAGGATGACCACGATGATGACGGTCCCTGTCCAGCCCTGCAACCAGCTGAAGAGGGCGCTGATGACCATGATGAACATGGTGAGCAGGAGGAAGGCGCTGGCCCCGGCGGGGATCGCGAAGAACCGGAGGTCGCTGAAGGCGCCCAGGGCGATGAACGTGAGCACGAGCACCACCTCGAAGATGGCGCCGTTGATGTGGTTCTGCCAGAGCACATCGCGCAGCAGTTCCTTGTCGTAGTGCGCACTGCTCCGGGCCAGCATGATCCTCAGGCGCGGCGTGATGTAGGTCTCAACGCGCCACTTCTCAGAACGCTGTTGTCGACGCAACCAGCGCATAGCCTTGCGCTGCTCCACCTTTCGTTGGGGTGGCAGGTCGTGCTGTGGCCCGATGATGTCC
>JAGQVR010000060.1 GCA_020437875.1 Flavobacteriales bacterium | reverse complement strand
ACCTTCACCACATCGCCATCGGCCGCTTTCGCCTCCACCTCGATGCGGTACATGCCGACCGGCGCGTCCTTCAACGCTTTCACGCCCATGGCCCGACTGTTCGCACGATGATCCTTACGCTCAAGCCACACCTTGTTCACCGGCCAGCTCATGGGGTCATCGGCCAGATGTGTCGTGGGCAGTTCGCTTTCGAGGGTCCGATCAGGTCGCGCCCAAAGTCGCTCGCGGCGCGGCGCATCCACTGGCGGTACGAGTTCCACGATGCGCAGATCCATCGGCACATCCACTTCTTCGCCGTTGAGGTTGTGGATACGCACGTCGATGCTGTCGGTGGTCTCGCGATCGATCGCTTCGCCGATCCCCAGTGCGATGTCGTAGGCGCGGTAGGCCACGGTCAAGCTGGTACTGCCGGACTGCGTTTCGCCGCTGATGTCCGTAGCATCGGCATTCACCGTGAAGTGGAAGGATGGATCGGCACCACGTGGGAAAGCGCGATCGGCCTCGGCTTGGAAGGTGATGGTGAACTTCCCCTGCGCATCGCAGACCGCTTCGCCGTTGGCCACTTCCGTCTCTCTTCCCCAAGGCAATCCGCGCCATCCCCAGCCACACCACCAAGGCATGCGCACACCGCGTTGCACGTTCCACTTCACCACGGCGCCATCCAGCGGCACACCGGCATAGCTTTTCGCCACACCGGTCACCGTGGCTTCCTCGTTCAACTTCGGTGTTCCCGCGATGGGGTCGAAGACCAGCTCGAAGGTGGGCCGCTTGTACTCCTCCACGCGCACCCAGGCGCTGCCATGTTCAGCCTGTAGACGCATGGTGCCCGTGAGCCTTCCAGTGGGTGCGGTGAAGCTGCCGTGATAGGCACCGAAGGCATCGGTGGTCACGTTCACCGAGTCGATCAACTCACCATTGACATCGAAGAAGCGCAGCGTGGAACGTTGACCGATACGCACATCGGCCTTCTTCCCGGTCCGTGCCACCACCAGGCCCTTGAAGTGGATCACCTGGCCCGGCCGGTAGATGGCGCGATCGGTGAAGAGATAGGTGCGCAGCTCTTCCTGCGGGTCGCGGTTCCCCCTGTCGTAGTTCCACGAAGTGCCCGTGCGATAGCGGTCCTCATCCTGTGTTATAGTGTGGTGGTATTGCTGTTGCGTCTTCGCTTCGAAACGCACACGACCCTCCTCGTCCGTGGTCGCCTGGGCCGCTCGCGTGGACTTCTCCTGGCGGTCCCATCGGTTCGCACGCGTCCAACGTTCCACGGTAGCGCCAGTGATGGGTGTGCCGAGCGCTCGATCGAGCACGAGCAGTTCATCACCTCCATCCACCACCCGCTCCACAACTGCGATGCGCGTACACCAGAAGGCCGCATGCGCGAAGCTGCCGTTGCCGCCACCGAAGGAGTCGTCGATCGCAGCGAGGATGCTGTAACGCCCTATTGGCAGGCCATCCACCGGAAGCTCGATCAAGTGTTCGTTCAGGTCGCCGTCGTCGGGGGGTTCCACGCTCCAGGCACGCACGGGCTTCTGGGCCAGCAACCATTTCTCGTAGTCGCGCCGTTCCTCGGTTGGTTCGTCCACCCCATCGTCCTTCACCACGCGCAGCCCGACCCGCTTCACGTTGCGGTAATGCACCGCTACCGCGGATCGTTCATCCGGGACCACGGCGTTCTCCACTTCGACGCGCAGAACAGGCAATTCCAGTTCCGCTTTCAGGCGAGCGCATTGCTGGGCGCCAAAGGACCCGGGGAACTTCGCGATGGCCTCTTCGCACAAGGTCCGCGCGGTGCGGTTCTCCCACTTCCAAGCGTCGGCACCCAGGCGTTGATACTTGCTCCCCTGTTCGCGATGCCATTGCGCCAATGCGTGAGTCACCTCGGCCTGGCAGGTATCGTTCGGGAGACGGCTGCTCAGGCGCTCCAGTGCGTTGAGGTAAAGCGAGTCCTTGTCCGACAAAAGGCTGCGTTCGCGCACGAAAGCGAGCCGCTGCAAGGTGACATCCACCAAGGCATCCGGCGTATCGTCGTTCAGATGCGTCCGCTCCAGACGTTGGTAGATGCCAAAAGCCTGGAACTCCCAGGATGCGCTGTCGCGATGCGCGAGCGGACGGAAGACGAAGGCCTCGAAGAGCTCGAAGTCCTTCGGGTCGCTGAGCATGAATCGCCACGCTGGTTCCGCCAGCCGCGTTTCGCTGTTCGTGAAGACGCCCAACGCACGATGTGCGAGGATGTCGTAGAGCATGGGTCGCAGGGCGCGCGCCTTCAAGTCATCGCCAAGGAGCAGGTCGCCGAGTTCGCCTGCGGGGATGACCTGCAGGGTGTCCACCGGTTCCAAGGAGGCCTGGAAATGCGCGATCACCTTGCGCATGTAGGTGGGCTGCGACCAGGTGGCCGGGTCATCGCTTTCCTCCGCATTTGCCGTACGGTCCAGCACCCGCCAACGATCCTGCTCGTAACGTTGCCACCACCCCGTGGCCAGGGCCGAATGCAGCAGCTGCTTCAAGGGGACATCGGCCGTGGTAGCACGCGCTTCCATCGCCAGCAACGAGCTGTCGTTGCTCACACCGGTGTAACTGCGATACTGGCTGCGATGCTGCCACGCGCGGAACTCAGTGCGCCAGTCGCCGGAAGCCTGTGCTTCATCCAACAGGGCCTGCGTGCGTTCGAGCGCCGTGGCGTACTGACCGATCCGGCTCAATGAATCGATGGCCGTCCATCGTGGGTCGGGCACATCCGGCTGCTTCATGGTCCCACGGTGCTGACGACAGGTGATGAGGAGCGGGACCAGGGCGAATAGGAGGAACAGGCGGACAAGGCGCATCGGTTCAGGATCTGCAACAAAGGTGGGAAGTGCGGAGGTATCGGTCAGGGCGTTGTCACTGGGCTCCCAGCGGGTCGACCAACAACCGGCGTAATGCTGGTGCGATCAGGGAATGAGTCCCGGAAATGGATCCATCGAGGTAAGCGATCTTCGTGCCGCATGCCGCTTCCCGACGCATCGTCCTTCCTGCAACGCGTGTTCGATGCCTTGCTGACCGATGGGGTCGATGTTGCTGATCTGGTGTTGGACCATATCTGTTACCGGGTGGCGACACCTGACCGCTACATCGTATGGAAGGATCTCCTTTCCAAGAACGGTGAACTGCTTGGCGAACACGTGATCGGCGGCCGGCCCATCGCCACCTTCAAGCTGCATGCGCCGATCGATCACCAGGACCGGAGGATCGCCGTGGTTGAACTACCCGCACCGAAGGGTGGAAGCCCCTACCCGGAAGGATGGGAGCATGTGGAGTTCGTGGTGGACGAGGGTCCGCGGGTCTTCGCCGCGCGTCATCCATCGCTCCGCTGGGATCTCAGCAGCGCGGACAAGACCATCAACCCCGATGCACGCCTGAGCTACGATGGCTTCAGCGTGAAGTTCCATGAGCGGTCGTTGGAAGAGGTGATCGCGCAGGAGCGACAAGGTCCTACCCCCCAGCCCCCCCGACACAAGGCCTAAGTTTGGAGCCTATCCGCTCCAGCATGCGCACCTTGTTCTACCAGCTCAGCATCGGTCTGCTGCTCCTCGTGGGGCTGATCGGCTACTGGCATCACATCGTCTGGTGGTCCTACGTGGTGCTGGTGCCGCTCGTGATCATCGGCCTGCTCAACATCCGGCAGGAGAAGCATACCATCATGCGCAACTTCCCGGTGCTGGGCTATGCGCGCTATTTCTTCGAGTTCATCAGCCCGGAGATGCAGCAGTACTTCATCGAGGGCACCACGGACGGACGACCCTTCAGCCGGCAGCAACGATCGCTCGTGTACCGCCGTGCCAAGAACGTGAACGACACCGTGCCCTTCGGTACACAGCTCGACCTGTACCACGGCGATTACGAAGGACTGCGCCATTCCATCTTCCCCGCTCCGCTCCTGCATGAACCACCGCGCGTACGCTTCGGTGGCCCGAAGTGTACGCGGCCCTACGAGGCCTCATTGCTCAACATCTCGGCCATGAGCTTCGGCTCACTGAGCGAGAACGCCGTGAAGGCCTTGAACGGTGGCGCGAAGAAGGGCGGCTTCTACCACAATACCGGCGAGGGCGGCCTCAGTCCGCACCACTTGGCACCGGGTGGCGATCTGGTGTGGCAGATCGGTACGGGCTACTTCAGTTGCCGCGATGCCGACGGTGGATTCGACCCGGAGCTCTTCCGACAGAAGGCGGCGCACCCGCAGGTGAAGATGGTGGAGCTGAAGCTGAGCCAGGGCGCGAAGCCGGGCCATGGCGGGGTGCTGCCCGCCGCGAAGAACACGCCGGAGATCGCCGCCATCCGTCATTGCACACCCGGTGTCACCATCCTCTCGCCACCCGGCCATAGCGCCTTCAGCGATCCGGAAGGGCTGCTGCGCTTCGTGGACCACCTGCGCGAACTGGCCGGCGGCAAGCCTGTGGGCTTCAAGCTATGCATCGGCAAGGCCGAGGAGTTCACCGCGATCTGCGAAGCCATGAAACGCACGGGGTTGATGCCCGATTTCATCACAGTGGACGGCGCGGAGGGCGGCACGGGCGCGGCACCGCTGGAGTTCTCGGACAGTGTGGGCATGCCCATCATCCCGGCTCTGATGTTCGTGAGCGGCACGTTGAAGTTCTACGGACTGAAGGAGCACATCCGTGTGATCGCCAGCGGCAAGGTGGTCTCCGGCGCGGACATCCTCAAGTTCCTGGCGCTGGGTGCCGATACCTGCAACAGCGCGCGCGGCTTCATGTTCTCCCTGGGCTGCATCCAGGCCTTGCGCTGCAACACGAACAATTGCCCGGCCGGCGTGGCCACACAGGACAAGGCGCTGCAGAAGGGACTGGTGATCACGGACAAGGTGGAGCGTGTGTACCACTTCCACAAGAACACCCTGCATGCGGCCATCGAACTTCTTGCGGCCTGCGGGAAGGCCGACTTCAAGGAGGTGGGCATGGACATGTTCTCGCGCGGTGATGAGTTCGTGCGCATGGCCGACCATTACTTCCCGGACCACCTCGTGGGTGTGATCGACCGGGAGATCGCACAGGCCGGGGGACCGGTGGCTTGATCAGTGATCGAAGCGGTCCGGTGCCACCTCGGCATCGATCGCAGCGCCATCGAAGAGGTGATCGCACAAGTGCTGAGCACACCAGGGTGCCAGCACCACGCCGCGCGACCCGAGCCCGTTGAAGACCGCTTCATGCGCACCTGTCCGTCCGAGGATGGGACGTCGGTCCTTGGAGGCCGGTCGCACTCCCGCCCAATGATCGAGCACCTCCACATCACGCTCCACCAAACGCTGCAAGCGATCCAAGAGCAGATGCCGCGCTCCTTCCGTGGGGCCGCTCCACACATCGTCCCAGGCGAATGTGGCGCCCACGCGGTAGATGTCGTCGCCCAAGGGCAGCACGAAGACGCCGCGGTGCACGGCCTTGGTGAGGTGCAGGCCCGGGATGCGGACCGTGAGGCCCTCGCCCTTCACCTGCACCAGCCCGGTCACCGTATCGAAAGGTCCAGCGCAATGGACAACGAACGGCGCCGTGTGCGTGCCGATCCGCACGCCATCCACCGTACGCTCGATCCCCGAAGGATACACGCGTTGTTCGATCAGGTCACCGTGCGCCAATAGGCCTGCTCGGTGGGCTGCGAGCATCATCCGCACATCCACCCAGGCGCAGCGATCGATGATGCCACGACCGTACGGCTGTGACAGGGCGTCCAGGGACTGGTCACTCGTGGTATCCATCCGGATGAAACGACCGGTCTCCGGATCGGAGATACGAAGCTGCCAGATACCCGCCTCCTGCGCCGTCGGGAAGATGGCCACAAGAGGCAGCGGATGCCAGAACGCACTGTCGTAACGCAGGCCGAGATCGCGGTAGAAGGCCCCCGCGATGGCGAGCATCTCCGAAGCGCGCCAGGTCAGCACGGTGCGGCGCAGGGCAACCGGATTCACAAGGCCTGCGGCCACTTCGGAGGCACGGCCAGCCAGCGGCGCATCGAACACCAACACCCGCTTGCCACGCTGCTGCATGGTGGCGGAAAGCACCGTTCCGGCCAGGCCCTGACCGATGATGATGACGTCGTGGGTGAATGCCGTGGACACGAGGTCCAAAGTTCGCTCGATCCGTAGGAGTTACCCCGGGAACAGTGGCAGTAGCACGTACTCGTCCTTGTTCCTGCTCCTGCTTCGATCTAAGCGGCCAACAGGCGGCGCATGCGATGGATCAGCTCCTCCTGGTCGTACGGCTTCTGCACGAGCTCGTTGGCACCCGTGCTGCGCACCGTGGCGTGCAGATGAGGCAGGTCGTAGGCCGTGAGGACCATCACCGGGGTGTCGATCCCGGTGGCACGCAACTCCTCCACCAGGGCCAGACCATCAATATGTGGCAGGCCAAGGTCGATGAGGATGAGGTCGGGCGCCTGTTCCGCGACCAGGGTCAGGAGGCCGCGGCCATCGCGCAGGGCGCTCACCTGCCAGCCGGCATTGAGCAGACGCTTCTCCAGCAACTTGCGGACGAGCGCGTCATCCTCCACGAGCACCACATGAGGCATGCCCGTTATACGCGAGGATCGGCAACAGGGTTCGGGCGGTCAGATCGCCTCTTCGCCGGGCTTGAAGATCCAGAACTTCTGGCCCAGGAAGTTGAAGGCCGAGCAGGTGCCAGTGGCCACCACGAAGGCGATGAGGTACTTGAGCGGGAGGTCGACGAACATGGGCTGCGTGAGGAGCAGGTGCAGCATGCCCGAGTTGATCCCCACGTTCAACAGGAGGGAGATGCCGTAGATGAGCAGGAAGCGCATCAGCCGACCGGTGTCACGGTCCTTCCGCCGCCATGTCCAGCGCTTGTTGAACCAGTAGGTGACCGAGAGGCCACAGAGGAAGGAGAGGCACTTGCTCACCGCCTCGTTGTCCATCGGCCCACGGAAGGCATCGTCCGGAATGAGGTTGAGGAAGGTGTAGTAACAAGCCAGGTCGGTGAGCACCGCCAACCCTCCGATCAGCACGAACTTGGTGAGCTGCTTCTTGTTCTCCGAGAGGGCTTTGGCGCGTGCTACGACCATGGTGCCGGGGTTGTGGCGCGCTCAAAGCCCGCCCGTGATCCCTTTGAAGATATCGTTGCCGTTGGCCAACAAGAGCAGGCCGAGCACCAGGATCATGCCGATGAGCTGCGCCACCTCCATCACCTTCTCGGGCGCGGGCTTGCCGGCCACCATCTCGTAGAGCAGGAACATCACGTGACCGCCGTCGAGCGCCGGGATGGGCAGGATGTTCATGAACGCCAGCACGATGCTCAGGAACGCCGTCACGTTCCAGAAGGTCTGCCAATCCCCCCAATCACCGAAGAGCTGCAGGATGCGCCAGAAGCCACCCACCTGCTTCGCCCCTTCCTTGGTGCCCAATAGCTTCATGCTGCGCGCCTGACCTGTGAGCACCGAGATGCCATGCTCAATGCCGGCCGGGAACGAAGCGAAGAAGCCGAAGGTCTCCTTCTTGGTCTCCAGGGGTCGTGCGCCCGCACCGATCAATCCGTCCGCGCTCACCTGCACCGGGATCAGCATGTAGCCACCGGCACGCTCCACGCCGAGCACGATCTCCTCCCCCTTGTGTTCCTTCACCTCCTTCTGGAAGTCGCCGAAGAAGGGTGTGGGCACCTCGCCGATCGCCACGATCCTGTCGGATAGCCGAAGGCTGCTCTGCGCGGCACCACCATCGGGCAGTATCGTGTCCACCAGGAACGGCCGGCGTGGCAGGAAGAGCGGTGTGCGTTCGCTGCGCAGGATGCTCTGATCCACACTGTCGGGCAGGGTGATGGTCATCTCGCGACCATCACGGCGCACACGCACCTGGCGACAATCGCCAAGGAGGATGGCGCGCATGAGGCCTTCCATGGTATCGCCATCCGTGCCCACGCCACCCAGGACCACATCGCCCTCATGGAATCCGTAGGCCTTCATCTGCTCGCTCGGATGCACACCGTAGACCATGCTGCTCATGGGCAGCGTCTCCCGGCCCCACACGAACATGACCATGCTGTAGATCACCAGGCCGAGCAGCAGGTTCACCACCACGCCACCGATCATCACGATGAGGCGCTGCCAGGCTGGCTTGCTGCGGAACTCCCACGGCTGCGGCGGCTTGGCCATCTGGTCGCGGTCCATGCTCTCGTCGATCATGCCGCTCAGCTTCACATAACCTCCCAGGGGCAGCCAGCCAACGCCGTACTCGGTGTCGCCGACCTTCTTCTTCCACAGGGAGAACCAGGGATCGAAGAAGAGGTAGAACTTCTCCACGCGCACCTTGAACCAGCGCGCCGGGAAGAAGTGCCCCATCTCGTGCAGAACGATGAGCAGCGAGAGACAGAGGATGAACTGCGGTACTTGTGTCAGGAGGATATCCATCCGTTGATGATCCTTATTTCTCGATGATGGTGGTGGTCGCTTCGCGGGCCAGCCTGCGCGCTTCGGCATCGCTGGCTTCGAGCGCCGCAAGATCCGGATCCCTGTTGAAAGGCACTGCATCCAGCACCCTGGCGATCAGGTCGGTCATGCCCAGGAAGCCGATCCGCTCCTGCAGGAAGAGCTCCACGGCCACCTCGTTCGCCGCATTGAGCACGCAGGGTGCATTGCCACCACGTCGCATGGCCTCCAGCGCCAGGGCCAGGTTGCCGAAGGTGTCCAGGTCGGGCTGCTCGAAAGTGAAGGCCGGGTATCCGGTGAAGTCGAAACGTGGCCATGTGGTCGACAAACGATCCGGGTAGGCCATGGCGTATTGGATCGGCAACTTCATGTCCGGCAGGCCCATCTGGGCCTTCATGCTGCCATCGCGGAACTGTACGATGCTGTGGATGATGCTCTGCGGATGCACGATGATCTCGATCTGCTCCGCCTTCAGGTCGAAGAGCCACTTCGCCTCGATCGCCTCCAAGCCCTTGTTCATGAGGCTGGCGCTGTCGATGGTGATCTTGGCGCCCATGTCCCAGTTCGGGTGCTTCAGCGCCTGGGCCTTCGTCACCTGCGCCAGGTCCGCACGGGTCTTCCCACGGAACGGACCACCGCTGGCGGTGAGCACGATCTTCTCGATCGGGTTGTGCCACTCACCGGCCAGGCACTGGAAGATCGCGCTGTGCTCGCTGTCCACCGGATAGATGTTCACGCCCTTGGCACGTGCCGCCTTCGTCACCAGCTCGCCGGCCACCACCAACGTTTCCTTGTTGGCCAGGGCGATGTGCTTGCCCGCATCGATAGCGGCCAGTGTGGGTCGCAGGCCCGCATAGCCGACGAGTGCGGTGAGCACCAGGTCGATGCCCTCCATGCGCACACATTGCTCCAACGCCTCCTTGCCCGCGTAGGCCTTGATGCCGGCCGGGAAGAGCGCATCCTTCACCGCGTCGAGCTTCGCGACGTCGCTGATCACCACGGCGTTCGGCTTGAACTCGAGCGCCTGCCGGATCAACAGGTCCACATTGCTGCCACAACTGAGAAGCTCCACCTGGAAGTGCTCCGGCTGTTCACGCACGACCTCCAGCGCCTGTGTGCCGATGGAGCCGGTGGAGCCGAGGATGGCGACCTTTTTCATGTGCTCAGGTGACCCGGTGCTCATGCGGGCATGAACGCCAGGTCCTGTTGGAAGGGTGCAAAGATCGCGCATCGGGCGGTTCCGCTTCGATCGAACCCGGGCAACTCCTACGTGTACCGATCGTGGGACCCGTAACGTTCCTCGTTCATCACATGCGCCTCACCGTACCCGAACCATGCCATGCCGATTGGAGCACCATGGCCCCTCGCACCAGTGGTCGTCACTGTTCACAATGTGACCACGTAGTGGCCGACCTGACCCGTGCCACCGATGCCGAACTCATGGCACTCTTTCGTGACGGTTCCGGCCCCAGGTGTGCACGCTTCCACGTCAGTCAGGTGGACCGCATACTCAGTTCCCGTTCAAACCGTCCAACACGTGTGCTGCCCATCGCGGCGTTCACTTCCCTGCTGGCCCTGCTCACAGGCTGCGAGACCATCACCCAAGGGGAGCCCGCTATTCATGTTGATCAAGAACCGACCATGACCGTGCCGGTGGAGCTGGAACACATGGTCGCCCCGCTTCAAAACGAGACTATGGATACCGCGCGACACACCGTACAGGACACCACGTCACTGGACCGATCGATCGAGCAGTCATATATCCTGGGCGACATTGCCATCGTGCCTCCGGACGATCTTCTGGACCCGTGGCCGATCCCGCTCGAACACAACAAATAGCCGCTCACCGCTTCGCCGCCGCCCGACGCAACCGATCATTGATCGCTCGGCCCAATCCTTCCTCCGGAAGGCGTTCAGCCAGGATCACGCTGGCACCGGAGGCTTCCAATGCGCGCAATGCACCGAAGAAGTTGCGCGCCGCCTCAGCAAGGTCCCCCGAAGGCGAGAGTACCGCCGTGCGCCATGCGTCGTAGTCCTGGCGGAAGGAGATGACCGCTACCTTATCCTTCGAGTGCTCGGCGAGCAGTTGCTCCACATCGCCCACCAGCACGGGTATGCGCGGGGCATAATGGCTCTCGAGCTGGCCGGGTGCCACAGGGAAGATACGCGGCTGGGCCACCGCCACCGCACCGATCACAGCCTCCAGTTCTTCAACCGGCACACCACCGGGGCGATGGAGCTTCCATTCATCCCCTTCCCAGCCAATGATGGTGCTCTCCACGCCTACCCTGCAAGGTCCACCATCGAGTATGTATGGGATGGCCCCGCCCAGCTGGTCGGCCACATGTTGCGCGGTGGTGGGACTCACATAGCCGAAGGGGTTCGCGCTCGGAGCAGCGAGCGGGAAGTCGAGCTGCGACAGCAGTTCCAGCGCCAGCGGATGGGCAGGCATGCGAACGCCCACGGTGTCGAGGCCACTCGTCACGATGTCAGGGATCTCCGGCCGCTTGGGCAACACGAGCGTGAGCGGGCCAGGCCAGAAGGTCTTCATCAGTCGCTCGGCGCCTTCGGGCAGTTCCTTGACCACGTGATCCAATTGCTCCGGCCTGCCGATATGCACGATCAGCGGATCGAAGCTGGGGCGCGCTTTCGCGGTGAAGACCTTGAGCACCGCCGCAGGGTCGAGGGCGTTGGCGGCGAGCCCGTACACCGTTTCCGTGGGAATGGCCACGACCTCCCCCTTGCGCAGCAGGTCGGCAGCGGATCGCAGGTCGGTGCCGATGCGGGCGGACATGGCGCAAAGGTCCGCATCTTGGCGATCCATGCGCGCCGCTGAAGGGAGCCCCCGGCCGACCCGCTTTCAACGCTTGTCTCTGGACATCCGCTTTTGGGTGGCCCTCGCCTTCTTCGTCCGGCTGATCGGCATCGCGAACCCACCACTGGAGACCTCGCATCATTGGCGACAGACCTCGGTGCTGATGGTGGCCCGTAACTATGCCGAACAAGGCTTGGATCTGCTGCATCCCAGGATGGATACGGCCGGTGAGCTCAGTGGCATCACCGGTATGGAGTTCCCCTTGCTCAACGCCTTGGTCGGTCTGGCCATGATGGTCTTCGGCACTGCGACATGGCCCGCGCGGCTGATCGTATTGCTGATGGGGAGCCTGGGCGTACTGCGCTTCCATGCCCTGGTGGAACGGCGGCTGGGCCGTCGCACTGGCCTTTACGCCGCACTATTGCTGCTCGTCTCGCTCTGGTTCATGTACAGCAGGAAGGTGATGCCGGACGTGTTCGCCCTCTCCCTGGTCATCATCGGCCTGGAGCGCTTCGATCGCGCCCTTTCAGCCTCTCGATGGTGGATCATCGTTTCATTGGTCGGAGCCGTCTGTCTCGCTGCGGGCCTGTTGAGCAAGATCTCCGCCGGATGCCTCTTGGCCGTGTGGCCCGTGCTGGCCTGGCGACAGCGGACCGAAGGCCGCACTTGGGCGATGACCGCCTTCATAGCACTTGCCACCATTCCCGCGGTCTGGTGGTACCATGGCTGGGTGCCCCATCTCGTGGAGGCCTATGGTTATTGGCACTTCTTCATGGGCAAGCCGATCGCGGTAGGCGCCATGGAGTTGCTGCGCAACTGGCCACGCACACTGGACAACTTCTACTTCGACGCGTTGCGTTTCAGCGGCTTCGCGGTCTTCCTGCTCGGGCTGTTCTACGCGATGGAGCGACGGGCCTATGGCATCATCATCGCCTTCCTTCTCTTATGCGCCTCCTTCCTGGTGGTGATGTTGAAGGCCGGCGACACATTCTGGATCCATGCCTACTATGTACTGCCCTTCGTGCCTGTGATGGCGCTCCTCGGCGGCTACGGACTGGCGCAGCTGCCCGGCAGGCGCTGGGCGACCGGCTTGCTTGTGGCGGTGGCCTTTGAAGGGGTCGCGGCTCAGGCGAACGACTTCCGCATCAACCCGACGTTGGAGCCCTTACTAGAGCTGGAAGGCGACCTGATCGATGATGAAGGCCGTATCGCCATGAACACCGGGCAGGTGCCCACCGCGATGTACTTCGCACACCGCCGGGGGTGGACATTGACCAACGCGGAGTTGCAGGATGCCGCCATACTTGCACGGCTTGAACACCTCGGCTGTAGCCGTGTCGTGGTCTTCCGATCCACCTTCGAGGGCGATGTGACCGTTCCGTGGCCGTTGCTACTGGAAAAGACCGCCTACCGCATCCATAAGGCCCCGGAT
>JAGQVR010000059.1 GCA_020437875.1 Flavobacteriales bacterium | reverse complement strand
TTCAACAGGTCCACCTTGCTGATGGCCGTTCCAACCAGGCCCTTCGCCAGCGGCACCACCTTGATCTCGGCAAAGGGAAGGGACGGATCGACCTCGGCCCCGGTGATGATCCGGTTCATGCCCGAGTTGTTCTCCACCACCTGATGCAGTCGATGCACGGCTTCCTCCGCACCGATGCCCAGGTTCACCACCTCCAGGTTGGCGATCCCGTTCAGCGCCTTGTTCGCCTTCAGCTTGGCGAAGGTGGCGGGATGCGGCTCGAAGCTGACCACCCGACCACGCGCCGCCTTCCGCGCGAAGCGCAAAGCGAAGCTGCCGATGTTCCCACCGATGTCGACCACCTGGCTCGTGGGGCCCACCAGATCGAAGAGCACCTTGTCCGCCGGGAACCAGGGATCGAAGAAGAGGGCGTGGTCGTTCGTGTTACTGAGGTCGAGCTCCCAGCGAAGGCCGTGCCGCTCAACGGTTCGCCACGAACCGGCGGGATAGCTGTACTCCGGCGGAACCAGTTTCATCCAGAAGGAATCCACCGGTCGTCCACCGGCCTTGCGCTGCAGCCAGCCCTCGAAGGGCTCCTGGCGGAAGATCCCACGCACACGGTTCAGCAGGCGGGTCCGCCAGCCCAAGTGGTGGTAGTACGCGTAATCCCTCATCCCCGGGGAATGTTCGAACGTCAGGGTCTTGTGACCTGGACGAGCGTATGCAGCGAAGGATGCGCGCTCAGTAGAACTTGTAGCGCTCGTCCTTCACGTTCGCCCCTTCCTTCAGCGCGTTGAAGAGCTGACCATCCACACGTGACTGCGCGCGTTGGAGCAGGCCCTTCTTGTCCACATTGAGGTCCTGTGGTTCCGGAGCGGCGGTCTTGTTGGTCATGCTCGCCACGTACACACCGGTCTCCCCCTTCATGGGTACGCTGGTCTGACCGTTCTCCAGGGCGAAGATCCGACCGACCACTTCGTATTCACTGTACCCGCCGGGCAGGTTGAAGACGTTGTAGCCCAGATCGGTGGCGGTCTGTTGCGTGGTCTTCAGTTCGGTGGCGAGGGCGTTCAGGTCGGTCTTGCCTTCCATCTGCGCCGTCCAGGCCTCGGCCTTCTTCTCCTTCACCACTTCCTTGGTGAAGGCATCGCGCACATCATCCAATTGCGGCGCGCCCTCGGCCTTGATGCCGGTGAGGATCGCCACCACGTAGTTGTCGCCGCTCTGCATCGGCTCGCTTACCTGGCCCACCTCGGCGCGGTTCACCCAGGTCACCACCGGACCGGCCTCCTGCAGACCCGGCACGAAGCGCTGGTCGTTGCGCAGTTCGTCCACGGGCGTCACCTGCAGGCCCTGTTCCTCGGCGGCCTGCTTGAAGCTGGCGAGGTCGGTGTGGCGCAGGCTGAAGTCGTTGCTCTTCTTGTAGGCCTCCTTGAAGGTGGTCGGCGAGGGCTTCATGGCGCGCTCGATCGTCACCACCCGGCGTTCCGGACGGTTGCGCTGGCCCAGCACCTCCACGATGTGGTAGCCGTAGCTGGTCTTGGCGATGGTGATGGCTCCGACCTTCTCATCGAAGCTGGCCGCGGTGAACTCGGGCACCATCTGCTGCTTGTCGAACCAATCGTACACACCCCCCTTCTCCTTGGTGTTGCTACCGGGATCCTCGCTCCATTTCACCACGAGGTCCTCGAACTTGCTGCGATCGCGCTTCACCACGGCGAGCAGGCTGTCAGCACGCATCTTCTGTTCATCCTCCGACTTCCCGTTCTGGGTGCTCAGGAGGATGTGGCGTACGCGGGCCTCCGGCACCTCGGCCAGTTCGGTCACCTTCACGAGCTTCCACTGATCACCTTCCTGGTAGGGACCCACCACGGTGCCGAGCGCGCCGTTCACGATCAGCGAGTCGTTCATCTTGTCCGCAGTGCCTTCCTTGTAGGGTGTCTTGTTGAAGCTGCGGCTGTCGCTGTTGGCGACCACGTAGGAGCTGTCGTCCGTGGAGGCGAGCAGACCCTCGCGCAGTTCGCCCAGTTCGGCCATCGTCGCCTGGCGATCCGCATCGGACGGCGCCACCGGGAAGGTGACGTACTCGAACTTCCGTGACCCCTGCTGGCGGTACTTCACGTCGTTCTTGTGCTGGGCGTAGTAGCGGCTCAATTCCTGATCGCTCACCGTGTACAGGCTGTCCGGCTCACCATCGTAACGCTTGGCCACGAAGTTGAAGGTGGACTTGGTGTTCCGGGCGGTGTATTCATCACGGGCCTGGGCGCTGTTCACGAATACGCTCTTCTTCACCAGGGTGGTGTACTTGCTGTAAAGGCGGTTCTCCGTGATGCGGCGCTTCTGAATGGTGTGGTAAACCGGTGCGTTCAACTGGACGCTCTGGAAATACTGCTGCAGCTTCTCCCGGCTGGGTTGGCCATCCTCGCCTTGGAAGTTCGGCTGGTTGCGGAACTCCGGCAGGATGTTCTCGCCGAAACGGATGTCGTCGTACTCAGCGGGGGTCAGGCTGAAGCCCGCTTCCTCCACCTGCTCCATCATCACCTTGCGCTTGAGCATCTCCTGCCAAACGCTGTTGCGCACCTGCTCCGTCATCTGCGCGGTCACCTGCTGGCCGAAGTCGTTGCGGTAGCTCTCGACCTCATCGTTCACACGACGCTCGAACTCCATCATGCCGATCTCCTCGCCGTTCACGGTGCCCAGCACCTGGTCCCGACGGCCCGTGCCACGGCCGGCGAGCCAATCGCCGAGGATGAAGAGTGCCAGGGAAACGAGCGTGATACCTACCAGGAGCCCACCACGTTCGCGGATCTTGCCGATGACTGCCATTGCCTTCTTGGAATAGGGGTGCAAATATAGGAGGCTGTCCCGTACGGCACCTGGCCACATGAACACATTGTCGCTCAGTGCATTACGGGGACGTTAAGCCCTATTCGCAGGCAGGACTATCCACCGGGCTCCGAACCGGTCACTTCCAGTCGTACGAGGTCCACACGGCCACGCACCACCTGCGCGATGGTCATCCTGTACGGTGGAAGGTCGATCACCTGGCCCTGCTCCGGTACCTCGCCCGTACTGTGCAGGATGTAGCCGGCCAGCGTGTCATACTCCTCGCTCTCGGGTATCCCCAGCCCATGCGCCTCGTTCAGGTGGGCCACTTCAAGCCGCGCGCTGAACAGGAACTCCTGCTCGCCCAGGCGTTCCTCCACCGTCTCCTCCGTGTCGTGCTCATCATCGATCTCGCCCACGATGCGCTCCACCAGGTCCTCCATGGTGAGCATGCCCGCCGTGCCGCCGAACTCGTCCACCACCACGGCCACATGGGTACGCTGCTTGATGAAGAGCTGCAGCACCTCATCCGCAGGCATGGTGCCGGGCATGAAGTTCACCGGACGCATCACCGAGCGGATGTTCCGCGGGTGGCGGAAGAGCTCATAACCGTGCACGTAGCCGATCACGTCGTCGATGCTCTTGCGATAGACGAGCAACTTGCTCATGCCGCTCTCCACGAAGCGCTCGTGCAACACGCTCACCGGCTCGTCCACCTCGATCGCCTCGATCTCGGCACGTGGGACCATAAGGTCGCGCACCTTCGTGTTGCTCAATTGCAAGGTGTTGCGGAAGTACTCCACCTCGGCGTCCATGCCCTCCTCCTGGGTGTTGTTAGCGGTGACGTCCTGTAGGAACTCATCAAGGTCCACCCGACCGAAGGCCATGCCGCCCGGCTTCGTGCGCACCCCGAAGACCCGCAGGATCGTCTCGCCCAGGCCGTTCATCACGATCATGGGCAGCCATAGGACGATGTAGAGGATGCGGAGCGGCAGCGCGAAGAAGCTGAGGCCGGTGTTCGGATCGATGCGGAAGATGGCCTTGGGCAGGAACTCGCCCACGACGAGGATGAACAACGTGCTGAGCACCGTCTGCCCAACCAGCACGAAGACCTCCCCGTATCCGAAGCCAAGCAGCATGGGCCGCAACCACTTCGCCATGAGCAGGCCATAGAGCACCAGTGCCATATTGTTGCCCACGAGCAGTGCGCCGATCACGCGGGCGGGGCGTTTCAACAGGCCGGAAACGAGACGCGCCCAGATGGCGCCGCGGCTCCGCTCCAGCTCGATGTAGAGCTTGTTGCTGCTCACGAACGCGATCTCCAACCCCGAGCACAACGCCGAGACAGCGATGGCGACGATGAGCAGGAGGAGGTCGGTTCCGGTGAAGGACAAGGTGGTCGGCGAAAAGGCCGTTGGCACGAAGATAATCGGCACCCTAACCCTTCGCGTTGTGGCGATCGTCGAGCGCCTCGAGGCGACCACGCATGAAGCGGCGCATGAAGAACATGGCGAGTGCGATGCCCGGGAACCACAACCAGTTCTTCGCCGCGGCGAAGCCATCGGTGTAGATGACCCAACAGGCTGCCAGCGCCGTACCGATGGCCACGGCGAGCCAGAAGTGCTCCATGAACCTATTGATCTTCCGCATCGGTGGCTAAGGTATCATCGGGCACATAGAGCTGGCCCGTGATGCGGTGGATGACATAACTGCTGAAGTCCTCAGCGGCATCGAGGCCCATGCCGTGGATCACGTCCGCGCCACGCTGCACCCGCACCGCCTTGTCCGTGCGCACCCGCGCACTGTCCTGGTACCAGGTGAGTTGCTCGGTCTCGAGCCGTTCGCCCTTGTTGTTCACGAAGACCACGCGTTCGAACACCTCCATGCGCTTCTCCTTAGGCAGGATCAGACCACGCCGTGCGTTCAATCGGCTCTGCTGCTCGCCATTGCGGCCGAAGAAGATGAGTTCCACCCCGTCGCTCATCTCCGTGCGCTTGTTCTCCCCGGTGGACCACTCCGCGATCCGGCCAGCGCGAAGCCGGTTGGTCACACGACCACTGTCACTGTACAGGTACTCGGCTTCGGTGGTGATGCGGTCCGGAGCGCTGAGGCCCACCTCCACAGCGGCGACCTTGTCCAGATCGTTCTGGCAGGCCAAGAGCGTTCCGCAGGCCCCGACGAAGAAGAGGGTGCGAATTGTGGCCATGACGGTCAATCGATGCGCCGCTTCCTGAACCAGCCTTCGCGCAGGTCCGGCGTGATGGAGACACCGAGCAGCAGGGTCGCGTAACGTTCACGAAGGAGGCCGTCGCTCTGTGTGCCGCGCTCTCCCAGCTCGCACCCGATGTTGAACCTGCTGCGCGTAGTCCCGGCCATGAGCGGAACGGACATGCCGAAACTGGCCGTGCGGCCCTGGAGCTGGGTGCCCCCCACCTTCAGGTACTCGTTCTCCGATCGGATACCGGCGCGATAGATGATGCGCTTCCATAAGGAGCCGAGGACCTCGTTCGATGGAACGTAGGATGCCCCCGCGATGATGGCGTTGCTGTTCGCCAGTTCACCACTGGGTGCGAACCGTGTGTCGCTCACCTTCAACTCGGACCAGGAGCGCTGCCTGTACTCCACACCCACCGTCCAGTTGTCGTTGAATACGGTGATACCAGCACCCAGGCCCAGTGGAAGGGTCCAATTTCCGCGCTCGTTACCCGCGAAGTACGCGGTGTCCAGGGGGACCTCGAGCCCGCTACCGCTGAACCCATAAGTGTTCACCACCTCGGTGCGGCGTGTCCGGATGCTCATGGGCATTTCTGCGGTGAGACCTGCCAGGAAGTAGAGGCCGCGATCCGACTTGTTGCGTCGCTTGCGCAGGTCGCCCTGGTACTGCAGGCCAAGGTCCGCCGTGGGATCACGGATGACCATGGTGCTCAGCACACTCGTCGCGTAGAAGCCCTGACCGGATGGGAAGACCGCCGTACGCGAGCTTTCGATCCGTCCGAAAAGGTAGCCGAAGTTAGCTCCGATGGACAACCGATGCCCGTTGGCCAGGGAATCACGCTTCTGGCTCACCACGTAGCCGGCGCCCAACAGGGCCTGGTCCAGTCCACCATCGCCGCTGTACGTGAAGGTGGCCAGCGTGGAATTGCCCGGAATACCGCTCGTTTCGGTCAGGAGGTAGTTCACCTTGCTCACCGGCAGTACCGCGATGCCCAGGCCCCAGCGTCCGTTGCCGAAGGGGATGCCAAGGGAAAGACCATAGAGGTCCGTGTTCCGTCCGATCCGCGAAGAGGTGGAGGAGGCAAGCTGGCTGTTCCGCACCCCAAGCCCCATTTCGAAGGTGGTGCGGTAAAGCGTTGGATAGGAGGCCGGGTTGGCATGGACCATGCTCGCCGGATCGATCACCGCAGCACCCAGCCCACCCATCATGGTCTGGGCCATCGGCAGGGAACCGGTCAACTCACCGAAGCCGTATGCGGAATAAGGGGAGCCGCTACCCTGCTGGCCCTGGGCCATCGACCGGGCCGGCACCAGCAGGAGCAGGATAGCCGCCAAGCGTACGGTTGTGTGCGAGCAATGCATGATAACCTTCCAGGGTGAGCTGCGGGAGCGCAAAGATGCCACTTTCCAATCCGCGCACGAACCGTAACGCGTCACCACCGGTGAGCACAACGGCGAGGTCGGCGACCTGTTGCCCCACGCGCCGGATAAGTCCTTCCAATTCACCGAGCATGCCAAAATGGATGCCGGCCGCGAGCGAGGCCTCGGTGTCCGTGCCCAGGAGTGCCGGACTTCCAACAGGCTCGATGAGCGGGAGTCGTGCACTGTACGCGTTCATGGCCCTGGCGCGCATGTGCATACCCGGTGAAATGCCCCCTCCTTGATAGGTGCCGTCGGCCTGGCAAAGGTCGTAGGTGACACAGGTGCCCAGATCGAGAACAAGCACCGGACGACCCGGGAACCGCCGTACCGCGGCCACGACATTGGCGAGCCTGTCCGCACCGAGGGTGAGCGGGGTGGCATACCTGGAACGGACAGGCGCCGGGGTGGTACCGGTGATCACGAGCACCGGAGCCAGCACCCCCAGGGCATGGACGAAACCCTCGTCAGGGGCGGCCGTGGAACCCAGGGCGATGCCCCGGAGCACCCGATCAGCGACGAACGCCCGCACCGCGGCCATGTCGCCGTTCGCTGTGGAACCGCGCGTGACCAGCCGATCCTGCTGGAAGAGCCCAAGCTTGGTGCGGCTGTTGCCCACATCGAGGACGAGATCCATTTCGACCGCTGGCATGGTTCGTTCCCTTGTCTATCTTTGCCGCCCTGTTCGCCGGAGACCGTACCAGCGGTGGTGGACGAAGTTCGGTGCCTTAGCTCAGCTGGTAGAGCAATGGATTGAAAATCCATGTGTCCCCAGTTCGATTCTGGGAGGCACCACCGCAGGACCCCGCCCCGACCGGCGGGGTCTTCTCTTTCCAGGAAGTGCCGATCATGGGTTGCGCGCCAGCCACTCCTTCACCGCGGCCAGGTGCCCCTGCTTCACCGGTTCACGCAGACGCTTGTTCGTGGACGTGAAGTACTTGTGCCGCTCCAGGAAGCGCAGTTGCAGTTCGTTCCACTCGCGCTCGGTGCCCAGCACACCGTAGTGTTTCATCTCCGCGAACAGGGTCGCGCCGATCCGCTCGAAATCCCCACGGCCCAGGTAGTCCAGATCGGCATCGCACAGGATGCGCGCCAGCTTGTTCCGGGGGGTCTGCGGGATCTTCGTGGCCATGATCATGTCACAGATCAGGTCGATCTGGTCAGGGTCGAAGCCGAACTCCGGCAGTTTCTCACGCACCAGTTCACAACCCGCCTTCTCATGTTCAAGGTCCTGGACGGTGAATCCGGAATCGTGGTAGAGCGCGGCGATCTTCAACAGGACGAGCCCATCCCCCGTCACACCTTCCTGTTCGGCGATGTCCACCGCACTGGCGTAGACGTCGAGTGTGTGCTCCAGACAATGGTAGGTCCTCGCTGCGGGCAGCTCATCGCGCAACCTGCGCAGGATGTAGGATCGTGCGGCCTGTGGGTCCATCGAAGCGTGGCCAATATAAGCACCCGGACCTGAGCCACCTGATACCTTTGGCACACCAACATGCCCCGTTCAGCCCGCCGGACCTACCTGCTCTTCGGGGCGCTCACCTTGTACGTGACCCTCCAGTTCCTGTGGTGGGCCGTGCTGCTCATGCGGAAGGAGACGGAGATCGCGGAACTGGCCCTGCAGGTCCGGGCGCTGGGTGGTGAACCCGACCATCCACTCGATGCCTCCCGTGCCATGCGCATGATCACCGGGGAGGGCGTCGTGTTCCTCGTGCTGCTGCTGGGCATGCTCTTCCTCACTTTCCGTGGGATCCGGCGCGAGCTTCAACTGGCACGCACCCAGCGCAACTTCCTCATGGCAGTGACCCATGAGCTCCGCACTCCCATCGCCGCCATCAAACTTCAATTGCAGACCTTCCAGCGAACCGGCGTCTCCACCGACCAGCGTGAATTACTGCTCGGGCAGGCGCTCACCGAAGTGGACCGTCTGGGCGCCCTTACGGACAAGGTACTGCTCGCCACCAGCGCCCAGGACGGGGTGCTGGACATGGACTTCCAGGAAGTGGAGGTGATGGCACTGCTGAACAACGTGGTGGAGCGCGCGCGCGTACAGATCGCACCACGCCACCTGATCGAGCTCACCGGGCCGGAGCACTTCGTGGCCTTGAGCGACCCCAAGGCCCTTCACAGCATCGCGGACAACCTCATCGAGAACGCCGCCAAATACGCGCCGGAGGGATCGCGGATCTTCATCGAGGTGACGAAGGGACGGGAGGGCTGGCGGATGAGCGTACGCGATGAGGGGCCGGGGATCCCCGAGGATGAGCGCGCCCGGATCTTCGAACGCTTCTACCGCGGAGGCAACGAGGAAACGCGCAGGGCGAAGGGGACGGGCCTCGGACTCTATATCGTGCAACGTCTCGTACATCGCCTGGGCGGCGACATCCAAGTGGGCCAGGCCGCTCCCACCGGGGCTATCTTCGCGGCCTCCTTCCCCGATCGCTGATGCACCCGCACAAAGTCGTCCTCATCATCATGGACGGATGGGGTCTAGGTGCCGGAGACCGCACCGACGCGGTGGCCGCCGCCAACACCCCGTTCATCGATGGACTCTACAGGAGCGTGCCCCATGCCACGCTCCTCACCGACGGCACCCATGTCGGCCTGCCGGCTGGACAGATGGGGAACAGCGAGGTGGGGCACCTGAACATCGGTGCCGGACGTGTGGTGTTCCAGGACCTCATGCGCGTGAACAACGCCATCTCGGACGGGTCGCTGGAGCGAGATCCCGTGTTGCGCGCCGCCTTCGACCGAGCGCGCATACCAGGTCGTCGCCTGCACTTGATGGGACTGCTCTCCGATGGCGGGGTGCATGCGCTGCGCAGCCATGCCGAGGCACTGTGCCAGATGGCGGATCGGGCGGGTGTGGCGGAGGTATTCGTTCACGCCTTCACGGATGGACGTGATGCCGATCCGCGGAGCGGACTGGGCTACGCCGAGCACTTCCTGCAGAACATCGCCGGTACCGGCGCGCGGATCGCCTCGGTCACCGGCCGTTATTACGCCATGGACCGAGACAAGCGATGGGAACGGGTGGTCCGCGCCTATAACGTTCTTGTTCACGGACGTGGGATCCCGGTCACGGATCCGCTGGACGCGTTCCGAAGCAGCTATGCCGAGGGGAAGACCGACGAGTTCATTGAACCGCATGTCGTGGTTGACGGCGATGGTTCACCCATCGCGACGATCCACCCGGACGATGTGGTGCTGTGCTTCAACTTCCGCACGGATCGTTGCCGCGAGATCACCCAGGCGCTCACCCAAAAGGCCTTCCCCGACCACGGTATGCAACCCCTCAAGTTGCACTACATCACCATGACGGAGTATGACAGCACCTATCGCGATGTGCATGTGCTCTTCCGGAAGGACGACCTGCGCATGACGATCGGCGAGGTTGTGGCCAACGCTGGCGAACGCCAGATCCGCATCGCGGAGACCGAGAAGTACCCGCACGTGAGCTTCTTCTTCAGCGGTGGTCGAGAGGAGCCATTTCCCGGTGAATCCCGGATCCTCATCCCTTCACCCAAGGTGGCCACCTACGACCTCGCACCGGAGATGAGCGCACAGGGCATAACCGACGCGATCGTGGCCGAACTGCGGAAAGGAGAGGTGGACTTCGTCGTGCTGAACTTCGCCAATCCGGACATGGTGGGCCATACCGGCGTCTTCGATGCCATCGTCAAGGCCGTGGAGACCACCGATCGTTGCGTGCGTGAGGTGGTGGAGGCCGGCCGACCCAATGGTTACTCCTTCGTGATCATCGCGGACCATGGTAATGCCGACAAGGCGCTGAACCCGGACGGCACACCGAACACCGCCCACAGCACGAACCCGGTACCAATGATCGTGATCGATGACCGGCCCTTCGCCCTGCGGAACGGGATACTGGCCGATGTGGCACCGACGATCCTCGACCTGTTGGACATGGAAAAGCCCGCCGAGATGACGGGCTCCTCCTTGTTGGTCCGTTAGGCTCAGTTCCTCAGGATCGTCACATGCCCGGTGTAGGGCTTGTCGTGCCGGTCCACGACGACCTCGTAGAAGTAGGTACCGTCCGGCACATCGATCGCCGCCCAGTTGTTGCGGTAGTTGTTCGCCTCGAACACCACCTGTCCCCAGCGATTGAACACTTTCACGGTGTTCGTGGTGCTCGTGATGCCCTCGATCACGAAGCGGTCGTTCTGTCCATCGTTGTTCGGCGTGAAGACGTTCGGAACGATGATGTCACACTCCACGATGATCGTCGCGCTGGCCGTGGCCGTGCGTCCACAGGCATCCGTGGCGGTGACCACATAAGTGGCACCGAGCTCCGTGGAGCCATAGGCCACGGAACCCTCCGCGCCGGTGCTCCAGGTCAGGTCAAGGCCGCCGAAACCTCCGCTGGCCGTGGCCATGATCGCGATGCTGTCCGGGCTGCACTCGACCACCTGGTCGCCGCTCGTCGTCACGAGGATCTCTGGCGCATCGAGGATGGTGATGGTGACCGACGCGCTGACGGTCCGCCCACAGGCATCCGTGAAGCTCGCGGTGATGATCGCGGTCTCGCCGTCATCGTCCACACCATCCTCCAGCGGCTCGAAGGGTACCTGTATGTTCAGGACCCCATCAGGTATGACCCGTTGCAGGGGCTGATCGAAGTCGACCCCATTGGTGGTAGTGCCCGTGAAGGTCATGTCCAGTGTGAGCGCACCCTGCACGGCCAGCGGCCGGATGATGTTGATCGGCAGTGCTGCCACAGGCTTCGGTGACGGTGTTCGGTCCAAGGATGGACATGTTCAATGGTGGCGGGGGTGTAAGGCCCACGTTGAATGTGGCCACGGCCGTGTTGCCACAATCATCGGTCACTTCCATGGCATAGCTCGTGGCCGCTGTCGGGCTCACCACATAGGTGTTCCCAGCACTACCGTCCGGCCATTCGAAGGTGTAGGGGGCATAACCACCCGTGGCCACGGCCGTGAGCGTGGTATTGGCACCACACGCGATGGTCGGCGAAGTGCCGGTCGTTACCAGGGCCTGGGCCTGCGTCACCTGGAAGGTGAAATCGGCGATGCTGAAGCCACCATTACAGATGGAGACATCGCCAAGGCTCAGGATCAGGCTCTCCAATCCATCCGGATCCTGGAAGAAGACCGTCGAATGGCTCACCACGTTCTCTCCCGCCTGGAAGATGATCTGCTCCGGCAGAGGATCGAAATCCGAGCCCACTTCCGCCTGCCCGTTGTAGTTCAGGTAGATCGTGTCCGGGTAGGCCGTTCCACCGGACCGGGCGAAGGTGAAGGTGACCTCGTAGCAGCTCTCCTGGATGCTGTTGCCGGTGACCGTTGGGCCAGGCTCGACCGTTACACTGAAGGGGTTCGGGGCCGGGATGACGGTGACGGGGACCTCGGTGAACGTTGACAATCCGCAGTTGTCGAAGATCGTGACCGGATAGCTCGTGTCCGACAGCGGAGCCACCAGGATCGTCGGGTCGGTACCCAGGTTCCCACCCCATTCAAAGGTGTAATTCCCATAGCCACCCGACACCGTCGGTGTGATCTCCACCGCGCCACCGCAATCCACACTGAAGGGCGTTCCTTCCGCGATCAGGAACGGTGCCTCGGCGATATTGAAGACGAACACGTTCTCGATCGTATCGCCGATGCACGAGATGCCCACCACCGTGATGATCACGGTCTCGTCCGTGTCCTCATCGATGGGTGCGTTGAACGAGAACAGGTTGGTGCTCTCCCCGGCACCGAAGATCACCTCCTCGGGCAGGGCGGGTACGATGTCCAGACCATTGGTGAAGGTCCCTGAATAGCTCACCTGGAAGGTATCCGCCTCCGTGACCTCACCGACGCGCAGGAAAGTGAGCTCCATGGGGAAGCAGCTCTCGAACATGGTGTTGCCCACGATGCCAGGACCGGGCGTGAGCGAGGGTACGAAGGGGGCGCTCGTGAAACTACCGCCCTCCAAGAAGACCGCAGAATCATAGGCCGTGTCCGTATCACCGAACGTACCGCCCGCATCCGCGATGGCGAGCTTGATATGATAGGTCTGTCCACATTGTACCGCTGACCTGGCGGTAAGCACCACGGTCATCCCACCGAAGGCCACGGTCTGACCGGTGCTGTTATTCACGTAATACTCCGGGTTCACCGCCGGACAGGTCGGGTTGTTCGGGTCATTTCCCTGGCCGCTGTTCACGTTGGCGATGGTCACGGGCGTGACACCATCGGGCAACAGGGCGATATTCACGGCCCCATTGCTGTAAGGACCCGAGATCCCC
>JAGQVR010000005.1:14076-35892 GCA_020437875.1 Flavobacteriales bacterium | reverse complement strand
GAGGATGAACGCGTTGCGTGCGCGCAGCCCGCGGAACGCCCACCAATAGAGCACGAATACGATCGGTAGGAAGACCGCGAAGTCGATCGAGTTGAAAAGCATCCGGCAGTGCGCTCGCGAAAGGCCTTCTACGTGCCTTGCATCCGCGGAGTTCGGTCGATGCGGTGGTCGGCGATGCGGCCAAAGCTATCGGCACTGCGTTGCGTGACGACGTGGCGGCACGAGCCGTAATCCATGCGTGTCTGTTGATGGGGGCGTTCTCATGGCGGATCGTGGAGCAAGGGTCTTCCAAATGGACGCGGGCGAAGGTGGATCCCCCCGGACCATGGATAACTCGTAGGCAACCCTTGGGCGTGCGTTCGTATTACCGTTGCTGACCGGTGGAAGTCCCGGTTCGGCCAACCACCATGTTCAGCACAACGACCACCGTCGTCCATCCAATTATTGCCCGATGAGGACCATCGGGACGCGGATCGAGACCCCGACGGCGACCATTGAGTTGGTGGAACCCCGGCTCGTTGAACAACGTTTCCATCGGGAGGCCGAATTCAACGGAAAGGAGTTCGAGCGCAATCGGAAGGCGCGTTGGCGGATCACGCAACGCGAAGCACATGCGCTGCTCATCATCCTTGATGCCGGATCGGAGGTCCACCCACCGGCGATGAACGACGACCACTTCCGGGCGGACAGCGAGGTCCGGATGATCCTCGCACTGGCGATCGTCGCACCGAGCGTGGCCCTGAACACCGCCACCAAGTTCTACTTCCGCTACCATGCCCAGGCTTTCGAGGCCCGGGTGTTCGAAGAGGAGGAGGAGGCGCGTAGCTGGTTGATCGGGATGCTCGCGCGTACCTGATCACCAGCTGCCACCAACTATTTGAACGCGGGGATCCCTGTCACCTCCGCACCCGTGATCAGCAGGTGGATGTCGTGCGTGCCTTCGTAGGTCACCACGCTCTCGAGGTTCATCATGTGGCGCATGATGGGGTACTCGTTCGTGATGCCCATGCCACCGAGGATCTGGCGCGCTTCGCGCGCCACCGTGAGCGCGAGTGCCACGTTGTTCCGCTTGGCCATGCTGATCTGCTGTGTGGTGGCGCGGCCTTCGCTGCGCAGCACTCCCAGGCGCCAGGTGAGCAGTTGCGCCTTCGTGATCTCGGTGATCATCTCGGCGAGCTTCTTCTGTGTGAGCTGGAATCCTCCGATGGGCTTGCCGAACTGGATGCGTTCCTTGCTGTAGCGCAGCGCGGTGTCGTAGCACTCCATCGCAACCCCGAGCGTACCCCAGGCGATTCCGTAGCGCGCGCTGTCCAGGCAGCCCATGGGCGCGCCGAGGCCGCTCTTGTTGGGCAGCAGGTTGCCCTTCGGCACCTTCACATTGTCGAACACCAGTTCACCGGTCGGGCTGGCGCGCAGGGATAGCTTCCCGTGCGTGGTGGGTGTGGTGAAGCCTTCCATGCCGCGCTCCACGATCAGGCCATGGATCCGGCCTTCGGTGTTCTCAGCCTTGGCCCAAACGATGGCGAGGTCAGCGAAGGGCGCATTGCTGATCCACATCTTGGCGCCGTTCAGCAGGTAATGGTCGCCCATGTCCTTGAAGGTGGTGACCATGCCGCCGGGGTTGCTGCCGAAGTCGGGCTCGGTGAGGCCGAAGCAGCCGATCTTCCTCCCCTGCACCATGTCCGGCAGCCACTTCTTCTTCTGTTCCTCGCTACCATACTTCCAGATCGGGTACATGGCCAGTGAGCCCTGCACGCTGCACAGGCTGCGCAGGCCGCTGTCGCAGCGCTCGATCTCCTGCATGATCAGGCCGTAGCTGATCTGGTCCAGTCCCGGTCCACCGTACTCCTCGGGTACGAAGGGTCCGAAGGCCCCGATCTCCGCGAGCCCCGGGATGATGTCCTTGCTGAACTCCGCCTTCTCGAATCGCTCCTCGATGATCGGCTTCAGGTGCTTGCTCACGTGTTGCCTCGCCGTCTCCCGTATGAGCTTCTGCTCCTCGGTGAGCAGTTCGTCCACGAGGTAATGGTCGTGGGCCTGGAAGAGGTCGGTGGCGTTCTTCTTGGTCGAGGCGGTGGCGGTGCTCATGGGCTGTGGCCTGGGGCCGTGTGATCATGGAGGCCGGGGAACGTCCCCGGCGGGGTGCAAAAGTAGCAAGGTGTTCCAGCGGCCTGGTCGGGAGTACTTTCGCGGTCGAATGGGGACCACCCTGCCCGCGAGTGACGGTTTGCGTTCCACGGACCCGCTGAGCGCCGAGTGGGTCACCCTTCTCTTGTTGCTCATCCTCACGCTGATGGCGGTGATCCAGTTCGGTTCGCCCAGGAAGTGGCGTTCGTTGGGTCGGTCGATGTTCAGCATGCGCCTGGGCAAGCAAGCCCTGCGGGAGGAGATGGACCTGCAGGACCGTTCCTTCCTGGGGCTCCTGTTCATCGGCGGGACCTTACTGGCGCTCTTCGCCTGGCAGGTGCTGGTATTGCGCGGTTCGACGGGGACCTATGCAGCGCTCCTGGGTCTGGTGATGGGAGTGGTCCTCGGTCACTACATCCTGCTTCGCGGCGTGGGGGCGGTCCTTCGGGTCGATGCCGGGATGGAGGAGTACATCTATACGGGCTTCCTGTTGTTCATCCTGTCAGGACCGGTGTTGCTGCCATTGGTGGTCGGTATCGCCTATCGGCCGGAATGGAGGTCCGGGGCCGTATGGGTGGGGATGGTGATGCTGGTCGTTCTACTGGCCTATCGCTGGCTGCGCGGGGTTTGGATCGGGCTGGGGGAGGGGGTCCCGCTCCGCTACATTATTCTATACTTTTGCGCCGCCGAATTGATGCCTGTCCTACTGGCCGTGCATGCGTGGCGCGGCACATCCACCGAATAGTCCCACTTCCCAAGCCGATCGGCCTTGAAGATCAAGACCATCCTCGTATCGCAGCCGGCACCCACGGACGAGAAGTCGCCATACCATGAGTTGGCGAAGAAGTACGGTCTGCGGATCGATTTCCGCCCCTTCATCAAGGTGGAATCGGTGCCGGCACAGGACTTCCGCCAGGAGCGCATCAACATCCTGGACCACACGGCCATCGTGCTCACCAGCCGCAACGCCGTGGATCACTTCTTCCGGATGTGCAAGGAGCTGCGCATCACGGTGCCGGAGTCGATGAAGTACTTCTGCGTGAGCGAGAGCGTGGCCTACTACGTGCAGAAGTACATCGTCTACCGCAAGCGGAAGGTCTTCATTGGCAAGCAGACCTTCTTCGACCTGATGGACGTGATCAAGAAGCACAAGGACGAGAAGTACCTGGTGCCCTGTAGCGACATCCAGAAGGGCGAGATCCCCGATCTGCTGGACAAGGCCAACGTGAACTATACGAACGCCGTGTTCTACCGCACGGTGGCCAGCGATCTCAGCGACCTGAAGGACCTGAAGTACGACATGCTCGTATTCTTCAGCCCGGGCGGGATCGAGAGCCTGAGGAAGAACTTCCCGAAGTTCAAGCAGAACGGTGTGTTCATCGCAGCCTTCGGGCCCACCACGGCCAAGGCGGTGCGGGACAACGGCTATCGCCTGGACCTGGAGGCGCCGCTGCCCGAGGCTCCGAGCATGACCGGTGCCATGGAGCTCTTCATCAAGCGGGAGGCCAAGAAGAAGTGACCCGCACGCGTCACCAGGCCAACGGTTCATCGCCTTTCTTCCGCCCTTGACCCATGGAGCGGCCTACCTTCAGCAAACACGAACGCTTGACCGGGCGTCTGCGGATCACCGAAGTGGTGGAGAAGGGCAGGACCGTGCAGGAGTCGCCGATCAAGCTCATGGGTAGGATCATGGAACTTCCCACCACCGCACCAGCGCAAGTGGCCTTCGCCATCCCGAAGCGCTACATGAAGCTGGCCGTGCATCGCAATCGCATGCGGAGGTTGATGCGCGAAGCCTACCGGCTGGACAAGGGCCGTGTGTATGACAGGCTTCGGGATAGCGACAGGCAATGTGCCTGGCTCTTCATCTACCAGGGTCGGGAACCGCTCACGCTCGCCGAGACACGCCATAGACTATCGCGCCTGCTGGAACGTTGGATGGAGAAGCATGGGTAAGCTGCTGGCACTACCGCTCATCGGCCTGGTACACCTCTATCGGTACCTGTTGTCGCCCTTGTTGCCGGGTGCGTGCCGATACACGCCCAGTTGTTCGCAGTACGGCCTGGAGGCACTTCGCACCCATGGTGCCTTCCGCGGCGGTTACCTCACCCTCAAGCGCATCCTATCTTGTCATCCCTGGGGCGGTCACGGTCACGACCCCGTCCCCCAAGCACCGAAGAAACATGGATAAGCAGAAGAAGGCCCCGAAGTGGAAGCTCTGGCTGATGGGAGCGGCCATCGTCGGTGGTGGTGCTTTCACCATCTCCGCGGCCGACAGCTACTTCGAGATCAGCAAGAACCTGGAGATCTTCACCGAACTGTACAAGGAGCTGAACATCTACTACGTGGATGACACGCAGCCCGGCAAGTTGATGAAGACGGGGATCGATGCGATGTTGAACTCGCTGGACCCCTACACCCAGTACATCCCGGAGAGCGACATGGAGGATTACCGCTTCATGACCACCGGGCAGTACGGCGGGATCGGTGCGTTGATCAAACGCTCCAACGATCGCGTCTATGTGAGCGACCCGTACGAGGGTTATCCGGCGATGAAGGCCGGCATCTGGGCCGGTGATGAGATCGTGGAGGTGGATGGCCGAAGGATCGCCGGCATGGAGACCGATGAGGTGAGCAAGTTGCTGAAGGGCCAGGCAGGCAGCACCGTGAAGGTGATCACCCAGCGCCAGGGCATGGAACCCGTCACGCACACGCTCACCCGCGAGGAGATCAAGATCCCGGACGTGCCCTACAAGGGGATGATCGATCCGGTGAACCGGGTCGGCTACATCAAGTTGAACAGCTTCACGCAGACCGCTGCCCAGGAGGTGCGTTCGGCCATGAAGGACCTGAAGGACCAGGGCGCATCGAAGATGATCCTGGACCTGCGCGGCAACGGTGGTGGTCTGCTGCGCGAGGCCGTGAACATCGTGAACCTTTACGTGCCGAAGAACGAACTGGTGGTGGAGACCAGAGGCAAGATCCCCGAGTGGGACAAGACCTACAAGACCTTGAGCGAACCGCTCGACGCCGAGATCCCGTTGGTGGTGCTGGTCGATGGCCAGAGCGCCAGTGCCAGTGAGATCGTGTCCGGCGCGCTGCAGGACCTGGACCGCGCGGTGATCGTGGGCGAACGCACCTTCGGCAAGGGGCTGGTGCAACAGACGCGCGATCTCTACTACAACAGCAAGTTGAAGGTCACCGTGGCCAAGTATTACATCCCCAGCGGCCGTTGCATCCAGAAGCTCGACTACTCGCACCGCGACAGTCTGGGCAAGGTGGAGGAGGTGAAGGCCGAGGCCATCGCCGAGTTCAAGACGCGCAATGGTCGTCCCGTGTTCGATGGTCGCGGCATCCTGCCGGATGTCGAGGTGACGGATCCGGAACTCGCCAAGGTGGTGGGTGGCTTGTACGCCAAGGACCTTTTCTTCGAGTTCGCCACGGGCTACAGGCTGGCGCATCCGGAGATCGGTCCGGCGGAGGAGTTCAAGGTGAGTGATGTCCTCTACCGGGAGTTCGTGGACTTCGTGAAGGACAAGAGCTTCGAGTACGATACGGAGACCTTGGAAGCCTTCAAGAAGCTGGAGGAGGCGGCGAAGAAGGAGCGCTACTACGATCACGCGAAGGCCCAGATGGAGGCACTTCACGCCGAGCTCGCGCCGGACCGCATGGAGGAGCTTACCCGTTTCCGCACGGACATCGAGGAGGTGCTGCGTAACGAGATCGTGGGTCGCTACTACTTCCAGACCGGTCGAGCCAAGGCGGCGCTGGCCACGGACCCTTCCGTGAAGTCGGCGGTGGACCTTCTCAATGGCGCTGAGTACGCCAAGGTGCTCACGACCATCAACCCGGGCAAATAGGCCGGATGACATCCGTGACATCGGACCTGGTGCGAGGTCGCGATGCCTTCCGAACGGTGCATGTCGGGGCGCTGGCTCTTTGCGCCATCATGCTCCCCTGGAGCAAGGCCTTCCTCAGCATCGCGCAACTGCTGCTGATCGCCAACTGGTTGGTGGAAGGCGTGGTGCGGAAGAACGTGAAGGGTCGCTTCCTTCGTGCGTTCACTGAAGCACCTTCCCTTGTCTTCATCAGCTTCTTCCTCCTCCACGTCGTCGGCCTGCTCTGGACCTCGGATCTTGGATGGGGGATGGATCTGGTGCGCATCCTGCTGCCCGTCCTGGCCTTCGGTGCCGTCCTCGGTGCATCATCAAGACTGCTGCGCGATGAGTTCCGGACCGTCCTGTTGTTCGGTGCATGGAGCGTGGTGGCAAGCACCTTGGTGTGCTTGATCGCACATGAAGGCCTGGCAGGTGATTACCGATCCCTCTCGCTCTTCATCAGCCACATCCGGCTCACCCTGTTGCTCTGTCTGGCCATCATGGTGTTCCTATTGGACCGTGGCGGCCCCCGGTGGTTCCGTATCGCCGGATACGCGGCGTCGCTTTGGTCGCTCTTCTTCATCGACCGCCTCGGCAGCATCCAGGGCTATGTCATCCTGCTGGTCATCGCGGCTGTCTTCTTATGGCGTTGGGCGGCGTCACGCGGCGGTCCTTTCGGACGAGGACTGCAAGCGGCCTTGGTGGTCGTGCCGGTGCTTGCACTATTGGGCTTATGGCGCGAGGTGGATGCCCGATACGAGCTGCCCGATCCTACGATCATCCAGCGGTTCGAACGAACGGCGGGTGGCGAGAAGTACGTCCATGACATCACCGATCCACAGAAGGAGAACGGGCATCATGTATGGATGTATGTGGCCCCGCTCGAATTGGAACGGACATGGAACCGGCGAAGTGCCAGGTACTATCACACGCATGATGACAAGGGCCATCCGGTCTGGAGCACACTCGTCCGCTACATGGCGTCCAAGGGCCTTCGTAAGGACAGTATGGGTGTCGCGTCATTGTCCGACGCGGATATCCGTGCCATCGAACACGGTGTGACCAACGCGTACCCTGATCGCTGGGGTGGCTTGAGCGCACGCTTCGATGAGGTGGTCCTCGAACTGCAGCAATACCGCGCGAAGGGCGCGGCGGACGGCCATTCCGTGACCATGCGCATCGAGTACCTCAAGGCGGGATGGCGCATCGCCCGCGCACATCCTTTGTTCGGCGTGGGTACGGGTGACACGGAACTGGCCTTCCAAGGGGAATACGAGCGCATGGGGTCCAAGCTCTCCGCACCGTGGCGCCATCGCGCGCACAACGAATACCTCACACTGTGGATCAGCTTCGGGTTGATCGGTCTCGGCTGGTCCGTGTTCACCTGGTGGTTCCCGGCTTGGCGTCTCGGTGCCTGGGGTCGACCGCTGTTCATCGCATGGGCGATCATCTTCGGCGTCTCCTGCCTCACGGATGACACGATCGAGACGCAGGTGGGTGCCACCTTCTTCGCGTTCTACTACACGTTGCTGGTCTTCGCTGCGCCTAAGGAAGGGGATGGACCTTCAACAGCGTCATCACGCGCTCTGGGCTGATCCGCTGGATACAGTCACAAGGCTTCCCCGCGGCGCAGGCCGGACAATCGGGATCCGCCACCAGCGCATGAACATCATTTCCGATCGGAGCCCAGCGCCCCGGATGGATGGGCCGTCTTGGAGCATACAGGCCTATCGCGCGGATCCCGGATGCGGCTGCGATGTGCAGCGGTCCGGTGCTGGCGGCGACAAGGGCATCGCTGGCCCCGATCAGGCCGATGAGCTCTTCCAACGAGAGCAGTCCGCCCGCATCGATGGTGTTCGTTCCGTTGAGCGGCAGGATGGATCGATAGTGAGCGGCTTCCGCGGCAGTACCGGTCACGATCGTGGTGAAGGGGCCATCGTTCAACAGCCGGATGAGCTTGGCGAAGTTGTCCGGCCCCCATTCCACGGCACTTCCCTTGGAGCCGGGATGCAGGATCACCTGGCGCGTTCCCGAGCGACGCCATGATCTTACCCGTTCCGTGGCCAACGGAGTGTGGAACCCGCTGAAGGAGGCGAGCTCGTCCAAAGGGAGATCCGGTATGGCCATCAACGGTAGCAGCAGCTTCAGGTTGAGCTGCGCTTCATGCTGTTCGCTACGCTTCCGGCTGAAGGAGACACGGTCCGTACAGCTGGTCCAGTGCCACCACCGATGGCTCGTTCCGATGCGCTTGGGTATGCCTGCCTGCTTCGCCCATTGTGCCACCTGCCGATGCGGGAACACATGGATGATCACATCGGCCCGCAGGGCCCGCAGCATTGCAGGGGCATCTGCCGAAGCGAGTTCTTCGAGGGTGATGATCTTGTCCACATGCTCGCAACAAGCGAGCACCGGCCTGGTATAGCTGCGACCGAGGAAGGTGATGCGAACCCCCGGGTAAGTGCGCTTGAGAAGACCTGCCATGGGCAGGGTCAGCATCACATCGCCGATGCTGTCCGGCCGGCTGAGGATGATGTGCTCAGGCGCCTTCTTCACGCAGGTGTTGGAGTTTGGCGTACTTCAACCGCACGGCTCGTGCGCTGAGCCGCGCGATGGAATAGCCGGCCTTCCCATCGAGGAAGCCGAGCCGAAGGAGGTATCCCTGGATGAACTTGACGACGGGTGAGAAGGTGCGTTTGAGCAGGCCGGGTCGCTTGCCGTCCGCGTAGAGTTTCCGCGCGTGCAGATCGCTGTACCGTTCGATGCGCTGTTCATGCGATGCCACCGTGGGGTAGGAGTAATGCAGGAGATCACCCGGTAGTTCGTGCACCACCAACGATGGGTCCAGGTGCAGTTCCTCATGCACATGTTCGCCCTGCCAGCGAGCCTTGTCCTTCGGGAACAGCCGCACCTTGGCATCCGGGTACCAGCCACCATGACGCACCCAGGTGCCGCAATAGTTCGTGAGGCGGGCGAAGCGGTATGCCCCGGTGAGGCCATCCTTCGTGGCTTCCATCAGTGCGGCGCGCAGTTCAGGGGAGATCGCCTCATCCGCATCGAGTGACAGGATGTATTTGCCGTGCGCAAGGGTGTTGGCGAAGTTCTTCTGGTCGGAGTAATCGGTCCAGGCGCGCACGGTCACCTTCGCTCCATGTTCCGCAGCGATGCGTGCCGTGTCATCGGTGCTCTCGGCGTCGACCACGATCACCTCATCCACGAGCAATTGCAGGGAGATGAGGCAACGCGCGATGTTGTGCGCCTCGTTGCGCGTGATGATCACGGCGGAGATGCCCTTCATGCGTCGCCGAAATTAATCGGCACGGGACGAGCCCCTAGCGGGTATGGGCCACGACCAGGCGTCCGCGCTCCGTGGACCCCTGACCATGCGTCACCAGGATGGTATAGGTCCCGCTGGCTAGGTCCGAGGTGTCCATGAGGAAGGACGGGCCGGTCATCCGCGCGGTGCGCACCACACGGCCGGTGGCGTCCACCAGGGTCAGTTCACCCGGGCCAACGGAACTACGCACCGTGACCTGGGGGCCGGCGGGCTGCGGGAAGAGGAACAGCCCCTCGGTCATCGAGATCTCAGCCACGCCTTGTCCAGGGTTGGCCGTGAAGGTGATGCAATAGTCCTCGACCTCGCCATAATCGAAAGAGGCGGTGCATGGTGACCCGGGCGCATCATCGTATTGCATGATCACGCGCATGCGGGTGGATCCGAGGGCTGTGTTGGCCGGGATGTTCACGAGGCCCTCCACAGGGTCGTTGTCCGCATCACCGCTATCGAACACGAGTTCGTTCGGGGCGTTGAACTGCCCGTTCTGGTCGAGGTCGATCCACACATGGAACCATTCATTGAACTGGAAACCACTGAAGTCGGGGCTTAATCGGATCGCATGGCTCATCCCCACCGCTAGTTCCGTACTCACATCGGTGTGATCACTATAGCCATCGCTGGCACCCGAATCGTGGTCGATGTCCCCGATCAGTACGTTCGCGATCCACTCGTCTTCGGTATCTCCTCCGCCGGTCACACAATAGGACAGGTCCGTACAGGCGCCGCAGCCTGTGGTCGCCACGGTGATCGCAGTTGACCATTCCGTCGGTGTGCCATCGCACACGGTGCGCACCTGCACGCTGAGCTGGCTGCACGGTTCCAAGGGCGTGATATCCAAGGTCGTACTGGTGATCCCGGTCACCTCGATGTAGTCGGTGGTCCCTATCGGAGCATAGTGGACATCATAACCGTCCGCTCCCAGGACCGCGGTCCATGAGATGTTCACGCTGGTCTGGTCGGCGAGGCCCTGGGTCAGGCCGGCGGGCGGGACACAGCATCCTTCACTCGTCCAGGTGTAGAGGTTGCTGAAGTCGCTGGTCTCCTCCCCGCAGTGGGCGCTCACCTGGAACTCGTACGGCGTACATGGTTCGATTTCCTCCGCGAGGTGGCTCGTCCCTGTCAGCCCGTTCACCTCGGTCCATTCCGGCGCACCGGTCGGGCGATAGCGCAGGTCGAAGACCTCTCCCGAGACCGACTGCCAGGAAAGCTCGGCCGAGTTGATCGTGACCGCGACCACCGCGGCATTATAGGGTGCGGGACAGGAGCCACAGGCGTTCATGATCAACTGCATGCTGTTCCCGGCATTGATGCGCCCTCCCGTCACGGTCTGTCCTGGAAGATTGCCTACCTGGTCCACACCTTCGAACAGGATGTCGCGCATGTAGAGGGCCCCTTGCGCGGGATCACCCTTCACGAGGGTCATCAGGCTGGCGCACGGCGCGCTGTAGAGCAGGCCGATCACTCCGGCAGTCAGCGGACTTGCGAAGCTCGTGCCCGACGTGCTGCCATAGTTGTCATTGATACGCGTCGTGTACACATCATCCCCAGGAGCCCCCACATCGATCGTGGTCAGTCCATAGGCCGAGAACGTGCGTTCATCATCGACGTCCGTGGCCGTCACGCTGATCATGTAGTCGCTCGGACAGGCGGTCGGAAGGTCACCCACCACATCGACGTTCACATTGTTGTTGGCCGTGGCGCCGCAGTTCAACACACCTTCCGAACCCAGCGAATCATACATCGCGCACCAGATGGGTGCGTCCGCTGGCTGACCGCCATTGATCCCCCAACTCGCGTTGGTGGCCACCACGAAGGCGCCTTTCTCGCCTTCGGTATCGTTGTACAACCGCCGCATGGTGAGCGGATAGCTGTGCGATGCGAGCACCCCGGCATCATTGGCTCCGGAGTTGAAGACCACCATCATCTTCACGTTCCAGTTCGCACCCACGACACCCACGGCATTGTCACCGGTGGCACCGATCATGCCGGCGACCTGGGTGCCGTGCGATCCACCATACACCTGGTCATTGTCCGCATTGGCGTTCCAGCCGCGGAAGTCGTCCACATAGCCGTTGGCGTCGTCGTCGATCCCATTGTTCGGCACCTCGGCGTGATTGAACCAGGCATTGTCGATCAGGTCCGGGTGGGGCATATCACAGTTCTCGATGATACACACCACGATGGTGTCCCCATCCGCGGTGAGGCCGCCGGTGCTGATGTCCCAGGCCGCTTCACTATTGATGTTCTGGTGGTGCCATTGTTGTCCGTATTGCGGATCGTTCGGCACCTCGCGCAGTTCCAGGTGATGGTTGTTCTGGGCCAGCATCACATCCTTGTGGCCGCGTGCCGCTCGCAACATCGTGGCCTGGTCGGCACGTGCAGGGTCGAAATGCAGGAGCCATGTGCGCATGGGCGCGCTCACCTCGCGCACCACCTCGATGCCGGTCGGTGTACCTCGTAGGTCGCTCAGGTCGTCAGCCACCTTCTGGGCCGAGGCGCCGGGGGATAGCATGACAAGCAGGTCGCCGGGTATCGCCACGGCTTGGGCGCGGAGTTCAGGGGTCCACGCGAAGAGCAGAACGGAGCAGAGTAGGAGTGATCGCATCGGGAATAGTGGAACGTTCAAAGGTAGGAGGTGGCCTTTGGGCGCGGACCGGGCGACGGTACCCCGTCCTCGCAAGGCTTGGAAGGCTGAAACGGGCACACTACCCCCTCACATATACCCGCTTGACCCGTTGGGCGATGCTGGTGAGCGCCTCGTATGGTATCGTACCAAGATCATCGGCATAGTCCGCCAAGGTCGGCGCGGTGCCGAATACGATCGCCTCATCACCCACGGCGCAAGGGACCGATGTCACATCCACCATGCACATGTCCATGCAGATGTTGCCGACCGTGCGAACCTCCTGCCCGTTGATCGACATCCGGCCCACCCCGTTCCCAAGCCTGCGGAGGAAGCCATCAGCGTATCCGATCGGCAGGGTGGCGATGCGACGCACATGGTCCGCCACCCCCTTCCTTCCATAGCCGACGCCATCCCCTGCGGGGACTTCCTTCACTTGCGCCACAACCGTTCGCAGGGTGGCCACTGGCAGCAGACGCGCGGTCTCCTCCGGATCGGCCCCGATCCCATGCAGGCCGATACCCAGGCGTACCATGTCGAAGTGCGCTTCCGGGAAACGGGCGATGGCGCTGCTGTTCGCGATGTGCCGCAGCGGGTGGTGGTCGAGTACCTCATCCAACCGATCAGCCATCTCCGAGAAGCGCATGATCTGTTGATGCGTGAAACCATCCTGCTCCGGATCCTCGCTGGCCACGAGGTGTGAAAGGACGGAAGCCACACGGATGGGAGTGCCCCTCAAAGCGTCGAGCAGTGCGGGAAGTTCATCGGGTTGGAAACCGAGCCGGTGCATGCCCGTATCCAACTTGATATGCACCGGTGGCGCCGAACCGGCGGCGCGCGCATGCTCCAGAACGGCCCTCAGGGACCCTGCATCGTACACTTCGGGCTCAAGATCGAAGCGGTGCAGGGTCTCCAGGGCGACAGGCTCCGGGTTCATCACCAGGATGGGCGTGGTGATGCCGTGCTGCCGCAGTTCGATGCCTTCATCGGCATAGGCCACGCCGAGGTAATGGACCTGTTCGTGCTGCAGGAGCCGGGCCAGTTCCACCGCACCACTGCCATAACCGAAGGCCTTCACCATGGCCATCGTCCTTGTCCCGGGCCGAAGGAGGGAGCGGAAGTGATTGAGGTTGTGGCGTACGGCCTCCAGGTCCACCTGTAGTTCGGTGCCATGCACATGCTGCTGCCAGCGCTCGACCGCCCGTTCCAGCGCGAACCCGCGCGCGCCCTTCACCAGTACCACCGCTCCGCCAAGGTCGTGCAGGTCCTCCGATGCGAGGAGTTCATCGGTGTCGGTATGGAAGCGCGCACCTTTCGGGAAGAGCGCATGTTGTTCGCTGATCGCCTGCCCGACGCCGATGACCTGTTCGATGCCAGCACGTGCGAGCATTGTGGCCACTTCGCGGTACAGGCGTTCGTTCGCGAGTCCGCTCTCCGCCAGGTCGCTCAGGACGATGGCGCGCGGCCTGCCGTGCGCGGTACGTAACTGGTGGTCGAGTGCCACGGCCAGGGAGCTGCGGTCGTTGCTGTAGCTATCGTCGATCAAGGTGGTGCCGTGCCGGCCTTGCATGGTGCGGAGGCGCATGTCCACGGGGGCCAGGTGGCTTAGTCGCTCCCCGATCCATTGCGTGCTCCGGCCTAGATGAAGGCAGACCGCGATGCAGGTGAGGGCATTGGCCACACTCGCCCGATCGGTGAACGGAATGGTGAATGCATGGTCGTCATTCCCGCGCCGGACGATCACCGAGGTGCCATCGCCGTGCACCTCCTGTTCGATCACGTTCAGTGAACGCGCATCGATCACGATCTCGGCATGCTCGAAAAGAAGGCGCTTCTCCATCTCCTTGCGCGCCCGATCACCTCCGAATCCCTCGTCGTGTGCATCACCGATATGCGTCATCACACCGATCGTCGGGCGGATGATGCGTTCCAGTGCGGCCATTTCACCCGGCTTGCTGATCCCAGCTTCGAATAGGGCGAGCGTGTGTTCCGGTCCGAGTTGCCAGACGCTCAGCGGCACGCCCACCTGGCTGTTCCAGCTGCCGGGGCTTCGCACGATCCGCTCCTCTCCCCCCAGGAGCTGGAACAGCCATTCCTTGACGATGGTCTTGCCATTGCTGCCCGTGATGCCGATCACAGGGATCGAGAACCGGCTCCGGTGCCAGGCGGCGAGGGCCTGCAGGGCGATCAGCGTATCCCGAACGCGCACGATGTTGGCCTCCGGTATCACGGACCGATCGACCTCCTTGCTGACCATGAAGTTGCGCAGCCCTCGGTCATGGAGTTCCTTGATGTACCGGTGGCCATCATGCCGCGGACCGACAAGGGCGATGTAGAGCGCACCAGGGTGGATGGCCGCGTTCCGCGAATCGATCAGCAGGTCATCGATGCGGATGTCCCCATTGTTGATGAACGCACCTCCTGTGACCTCGGAGACCGTCCGCAGGTCGGGTCGCCCAGCGCTCATGGCGCTGCCGGCTTGGAACGCGCGGTCATGAAGCAGTTGCGGCACAACGGCTCGTAGCTGTCCGTTTCACCAAGAACCACCAGGTCCTGGCTGGCGGTAGTGCGGTGGCTGTACTGCGCCAGGTCACCACACCGCATGCAGATGGCGTGCACCTTGGTCACGTATTCCGCCATCGACATCAAGGCCGGCATGGGTCCGAAGGGGCGCCCCTGGAAGTCCATGTCCAGCCCGGCGATGATCACGCGGATGCCCGAATTGGCCATCTGTTCGCAGACTGCAGGCAAGCCACTGTCGAAGAATTGTGCCTCATCGATCCCCACCACTTCGATCGCGTTCGTCAACAGAAGGAGGTGGCTGCTGCCCGGCACGGGCGTGCTGCGGATGGAGGTGCCCTCGTGGCTCACCACATCGTTGTCATGGTAGCGCTTATCCACGCCGGGCTTGAAGATCTCCACTTTCTGCCGGGCGAATTCGGCGCGGCGCAGGCGGCGGATGAGCTCTTCCGTTTTGCCGCTGAACATGCTGCCGCAGATCACTTCGATCCAGCCCTTGCGCGGGCCGCGGGGTCCGGTATGCTCCAGGAACATCTTCGGTATCCGGTGCGGGGAACGTGCCGGATCGTAATTTGGCGGTGCGCGAAAATAGGGATCTTCGTACAGGATCCCTGTGGACCTGGCCAGGACATATGAGTAACGACAAGCCTTTCCGCAAGATCAACGAACTGGTGACGGCCTTGTCCGCCGCCAGCAAGGAGCTCGGCGACGGGAGCCTTGAGCTGGACGGTCTGGAAACGGCCTGTGCCGATGCGCGCGAACTGTATGAACGGCTGGTGGTGCTCCGGCATAAGGCCCGTGAGTCCGCATCCGCGCCGACCAATTCCAGTGGGACCCTGTTGCGTGAGCCGGAAGCCCCGGCACAGGAACAGGCATCGGTCCGCCTGGACACGCGTCCTGCCGCTGACCCGGCCTCGCGCCAGACCTCGTTGATCGATGCCATTGCGAGCACGGAGCGGGAGGAGACGAAGCCGGAACGGAAAGGGTCCGGGCGGGAAGCGCCTTCGCTGGCTGAGAAGCTCGAGAAGGCGGCGGTGGACGACTTGAACAAGGCCATCAGCCTGAGCCACAAATTCTGGTTCGTGGCCGAGTTGTTCAATGGCGACCGGGCGGCCTACGACAAGGGCGTGGAGCGGCTCAACAACTTCAAGGGCCTGGATGAGGCCAGGGATTTCCTGGAGAAGGAGGTGGTCGGGAAGTTGAAGGTCCCTGCCGACCCGGAAGCGCTCGCCACTTTCACCGACCTGGTGCAACGCCGCTACGCATGATGATCCGCATCCTTCTTGCCGGCTGGTTCCTTCTGCCCTTCAACGTGTTCGGCCAGGAGGACGATGCGGTCAGGAGCGAGGCACGCAGGTATGTCAAGACCCTCACTTCGACCGCGATGCATGGTCGTGGTTATGTGGACAACGGGGATGGGCTCGCCGCGGACTGGATCGCCCAGCAGTTCGCTCGTTTGGGGCTGAAACCGTTGAAGACGGACTTTTTCCAGCCCTTTCAGTTCAATGTGAACAGCTTTCCGGACAGCTTGAAGGTGAGCGTGGATGGGCAGCAGCTCGTACCAGGGAGCGACTTCATCGTGGACCCGGCCTCCGGTCCGGCGAGCGGCACCTTCGGGTTGGTCCACCTCGAACCAGATGACATGCTCGATCCCGCCCGGCGGTCCATGGCCATGGGTGTCCTCACCGGCCGTGCGGCATGCCTGGATCTTCCGCCCACGAAGGACGCGGATTCGTTGCGCATGTTCCATGAGGTCGAACAGGAGTTGATGCGCTTCTGTCCGGTGGTTAAGAAGGTCGATGGGAAACTTACCTGGGGTGTGGCGCAGGAAGCGAGGCCATTCCCGTTGATCCAGGTGGCCAGCCCTGCACTTACCGACAGTTCGGAGCGCATTACCATCGACGTGCACAACGCCCTGCTCCCGCGACATGAGGCGCGCAATGTGCTAGGTTGGGTGAAAGGCCGGAGCAGCAGATGGGTGGTGGTCGGGGCCCACTATGATCACCTGGGCCACATGGGTCCGGATGCGATGTTCCCGGGCGCCAACGATAACGCCAGTGGGGTTGCCATGATGCTCACGCTCGCGGACTGGTTCTCCAAGCACAAGCCGAGGTACAACATGCTCTTCGTAGCCTTCGCTGGAGAGGAGGCCGGCCTGGTGGGCAGCGAGTGGTTCGTGGTGGACCGTCCCGTGGATCTCTCGAAGATCAAGCTGATGTTGAACCTGGATATCCTTGGCACGGGCGATGATGGGATCACCGTCGTCAACGCCACGGCCCAGCAGGAGCGATTCGACCAGCTTGTGGCGATCAACGAGAAGCGGAAGCTGCTCGCCCAGGTCAAGGCGCGCGGCCCAGCCTGCAACAGTGATCATTGTCCCTTCGTGAAACGCAACGTGCCAGCACTGTTCATCTATACCATGGGCGGCATCACGGCCTATCACGATGTGCTCGACAAGGAGGAGATCTTGCCGCTCACGGAGTTCGTCGACCTGCACTCCCTGCTCAAGGAGTTCCTCACCACGCTCAAATGAGCATTGGGTGTGAAGAGGAAGGGCGGCTCGTGCCCGGTGCATCGCCCACGCGCTCGGCCTTGACCCTGGTACCGACACCCATCGGCAACCTGGACGACATCACCGTCCGGGCAACGAAAGTGCTGGGGACGGTGGATGGTGTGATCGCAGAGGACACGCGAGTGACGGGCCGGTTGCTACAGCATTTGGGCATACAGCGTCCGTTGATCCCCTTCCACACCCACAACGAGCATCGCATGGTGGACCAGCTGGTTGCCAGGATGCGTGCCGGGGAGCGCTTCGCCCTCGTGAGCGATGCCGGTACGCCGGGCATCAGTGATCCCGGATTCCTGCTGACCCGCGCGGCCGTACAGGCCGGGCTGTCTGTGGAGTGCCTGCCGGGGCCGACCGCGTTCGTGCCGGCCCTGGTGAACAGTGCCCTGCCATGCGACCGCTTCCTATTCGAGGGCTTCCTCCCGGTGAAGAAGGGACGCCGGACCCGGTTGGAAGGTCTGAGGACCGAGGACAGGACCATGGTCTTCTATGAAAGTCCACACCGCCTTCGACGGACCCTGGACGATCTCGCCGGAGCTTTCGGCCCTGAACGCCCTGCCAGCGTTTCCCGGGAGATCAGCAAGCTGCACGAGGAGACGGTGCGTGGCAGCCTGGCTGATCTGGTGGCCCACTTCGGCCGTCATGAACCGAGGGGTGAATTCGTTCTGGTCGTGGGTGGCGTATCTTGAGGGTCCTTCGGATCATCCGGAGTGTTTACTTTGTCAACACAATGATGTTGATAACCCTGTTAAGTAGGCGGCTGGCGCTCGGGCTCCTATCAGCCTTCCTCCTATTACAAGAGGCTGATGCTCAGGCTTATCTATTGTATTCTCCAGACACTTTCCTGCTACAGCGTACGACCGACCCTTACAAGCCTATCGGGGAGCCGGTCGGGGAGTATCTGGACATCTATCCGGCCATGGGCCAATGGACGCTCCTATTTGAGAAGGACGGGGTGAAGCGGAAGGTGAAGTGCAAGGACATCTGGGGCTTTCTGTACAAGGGTGTCCTGTTCCGGATCAACGACGAAGGGCCCATCCCCGTGCGACTGATGACCGAAGGGGAGGTCTGCTATTATGAGAACGGCTTCGCACACCTGCGCATGGTGCGCGACGACCTGGAGGTCGCCACTTACGACGTGGGCAATGCGGCCTACCTCAGCAAGGACCTCAAAGGAGCCATCGTGCCGGCACGATTCAAGGAGGACGACACACGATCCGCCTCCGGTCGGTTCCGCACCGAGTATCCCATGTTGGAACCCTTGTATCGGTGCATCGGCGAGAGCGACCAGATGGATCCTATCCGGCAATGCGTGGTCGATTTCGAGAGTGGATTGCTTGGTGATCGGTAGGCACCACTGAAGTCCAACAGGTGAGCGTAGCGCACATGCAGGCCTGGACCTTGACCGCGCATGGAGCGCCTGAGCGCGTGCTCCGGATCCAACAGCACGCGCGACCTGTTCCCGGTCCGGGTCAGGTGCGGATCAAGTGTGAGGGCTTCGGGTTGAACTATGCCGATGTGATGGCGGTACGTGGCCTCTACCGCGAAGCTCCACCGCTTCCCAGCATCCTCGGTTATGAGGTGGTGGGCGTGGTGGATGAACTGGGGGCTGATGTTCCAGGAACATTGCTCGGCGAACGGGTGGCGGCCCTGACACGCTTCGGTGGCTTCGCCGAGTTCGCGGTTACCGATCATCGTGCGCTTGTCGTCATCCCTGCGGACATGCCGTTGGGAGTTGCGGCAGCGATGACCACACAGGGTTGCACCGCATGGTACGCGTCACGGGTCCTTTGTCCGCTCTGGGAGGGGGAGCGGGTACTCATCCATGCGGCGGCCGGTGGGGTCGGTCAATGGCTGGTCCAACTGGCTCTGCGCTCCGGCTGCGAGGTGTTCGCTATCGCTGGTGGCAGCAGGAAGGTGGACCACCTCCGTTCGCTCGGGGTGCGGCATGTGATCGACCGGTACGACCAGGATCCACACGATGTCTTGCGGGAGCTCCTGGGGAGCCATCGCCTCGATGTATCCTTCAACGCGGTCGGTGGAGGTTCCTTCCCGGCGGACATGCGCCTGATCGGCTCCGGTGGGCGGATGGTGCTCTATGGTGGATCGCAACGCGCGGCCTCCGGCCCGTTCGGTACCCTGCGCTTCGTATGGAGCATGGGTCTGGTGATACCGATATTCCTGATGATGCGCAGTCGCAGCATCCTTGGTATCAACATGCTGCGGATCGCGGAGCACCGCCCGGACATCATCGCCCAATGCATGGGCGCCATCGGGCGGTTGTACGAGGCAGGTGGGCTCCACGTGCACGTACACGACACCTTCGACATCGACAGGCTTCCGGAAGCCTTGAACATGCTCGCTTCAGGTGGCAGCATGGGGAAGATCGTTGTCCGCTGGTAGGTCGGTCAACCGTCCGTCCGATCGCATTGGGATGGAACGTGCATGTGCCGGCATGGACCGTTGTGGGGGTGGTGAGCAGAGAGCCACATCCGGTGGATGTGCCCGGTACTTCGTGGTGTGTCGGAACACAGTGTGGGATCCCGGCACGACCAATGCCATGAGAAGCGCATACGGATACATGATGGTAGGCCTCGCCGGCCTGCTATCCGGCACCTCCAACATCAACGCTCAAGCCATTCAACAGGGCGATGTGCTTGCCCCGATCGGGGCCACTTGGCACATGCGCTCCTTGCAGGCGATCCCGACCTTGCCGGTTGATGAGATCCCGACGATCTGGCCCTTCGCCGATGTGCTCGGGAACGACGTGTTCGGTGCAACGTTCCATGTCCTCGACCCGGCGATGGTCCCGGTCTCCGCGGCATACCCCGGCACCGATCGCGTGTTGCATGAGCAGCAGGATGAGGACGACCGGGACACATACACCTTCCTTGATGTACAGTCGCAGCGCTGCCTGGCATTGGCGAGCAATGATGCACTGGTCTCCACGGTCTATTCCCCCGGTGCCCTCGTCGCGGCCTATCCGCTGGTGCTTGGCATGACCGTCTCTGGTTCCGATTGTTCCACCTCGGTCAGCCCGACCTCACTGACACCGTACTGTAGCGAGACCGAGATCGTCTTCCTGAAGACGGGGCTGCTGCAGTTGCATTTCGGGGAGTTCGACGAGGCCAGATTGGTGCGCACGCGACGGATCAAGGTGAACCAGACGGATCGAACGGACAGCACGATGACCGAGACCCTGACCTGGTTCGCTCCCGGTGTGCCTTATCCGTTGCTGCAACTTGTCACGGTGAACTATGCGAACGGTGATCAGGCTCATTCGGGACACATCCTCGATGAAACCTCCATCGTGGGGCTGGAGGAGATGGCCACGACGTCGGAGCTGCATGTGTTCCCCGTGCCGAGTAACGGCGATGTCTTCCTCGACGCCCCGAACGGTGGGGACCTCAGTGTCTTCACCACGGATGGTCGCTTGATACACCAAGGCAGGTTGGTGGCTTCGACCACACCGGTGCGTCTTGAACTCGGCGATCGGCCAGGCGGTGTGTATCATGGGATCCTGCAACACAACGGTCTGGTCGAGCGCTTCAGGATCATACTGGAATAGGGCGTCATGCTGAACCGTTCATCACGGGGTGGCGACTGGATGGGGACGGATAGTTTTGCGGGTCATCGATCGACCATGTTGAACCGGATCACCACCTTCTCACTCCTCCTCCTGTCAACCTGTGCTGCCACTGCGCAGAACGAGCCGCTTTGGCTCCGCGGTCCGGCAATAAGTCCGGATGGCCGGACGATCGCTTTCTGTTACCAGGGGGATATATGGCGTGTGCCCGTGGAGGGTGGTGCGGCCATCGCGCTTACGACCAATGAGGCCTACGACCACACGCCCGTATGGAGCCACGATGGAAGTCATATCGCGTTCGCCAGCACCCGGTATGGAGGCTCGGACGTGTTCATCATGGGCAGCATGGGCGGTCCGGCGTCCCGCCTGACCTATCACAGCAACAACGAGGTCCCATCCGACTTCAGCCGTGATGACGAACAGGTGATCTTCTATGGAACGCGGCAGGACGACCCACGCCATCAGCTCTTCCCGGTGGCCGGGTTCGGTGAGTTGTATGCGGTCCCGGTCGAAGGTGGAAGACCGATGCAGGTGAGCACGATCGCGATGCAATGCGCGCGGTACTCACCTTCGGGTGATCTGATCGCTTACCAGGACAGGAAGGGCTACGAGGATCCCTTGCGCAAGCATCACACCAGCAGCGTCACCCGTGATATTTGGACCTACCAGCCGGCGACGAAGACCTATCGCCAGTTGACCACTTTCGAAGGAGAGGACCGCGACCCGGTCTGGAACAAGGAGGGTACGATGCTGTACTACCTCAGTGAGGAGCACGGTTCCTACAACGTGCATCGGATCCCGGCAGTGGGTGGTGCGAGCACCCAAGTGAGCCGGTTGAACGACCATCCGGTCCGGCACCTGAGCATCAGCGATGCGGGGGTGCTTTGCTTCAGTTTTCGGGGGGAGTTGTACACCATGACGGATGGGGGCGAACCACACAAGGTGCCGGTGCGGTTGCTTTCGGATGGTCGTTTCAATACGGAGCGCATCATCTCGGTGAACAACGCCGATGAGTACGAGTTGAGCCCGAACGGCAAGGAAGTGGTGTTCGTTCATCGCGGGGAGGTCTTCGTCACATCCGTCGCGGAGGGGACGACCCGTAGGATCACGAACACGCCCGAGCAGGAGCGGAACGTGAGCTTCAGCCCTGATGGCAGGACGATACTCTATGCGAGCGAACGC
>JAGQVR010000005.1:11144-13976 GCA_020437875.1 Flavobacteriales bacterium | reverse complement strand
GCGTACTCCCCGGATGGCAAGGAGGTGGCCTACCTCGAGGAGCGGACCACCTTGAAGGTGCTCAACCTTGCGAGCAAGCAGACGCGGACCGTCATGCCTGGCGACAGGAACTACAGCTATGCCGATGGCGACCAGTCGTACGCCTGGAGCCCTGACAGCAAGTGGTTCGCCGTGAACTTCCTCCATCCGGAGCAGTGGATCGGCCAGGTCGGGTTGGTGAAGGCGACCGGCATGGAGCCGATCATCGATCTGACACGGAGTGGCTATGGCGGATACGGCCCCCGATGGGCGATGGATGGCAATGCGGTCGTTTATGTGAGCGATCGTGACGGCATGAAGAACCACGCCAGCTGGGGTAGTCAGGGCGATGCCTATGCCATCTTCCTCACCAATGAGGCCTACGACACGTTCAAACTGAACAAGGAGGAGGCAGCCCTTGCAAAGGAGGACGAGGAGAAGAATGAGGAGGACAAGGACGAGAAGGAAGAGGAGAAGGCCAAGGGTAAGAAGAAGGAGGAGGAGAAGGACAAACCGGTGGAGCCGTTGAAGATCGATCTGGACGGGATCACCGAGCGACGCGTCCGGCTCACCCCGAACTCGAGTGACCTGAGCGGTGCGGTCCTGAGCAAGGATGGGGAGAAGGTCTGGTACCTCGCGGCCTTCGAGAAGGGCACTGACCTATGGCAGTATGAGGTGCGGTCGCGGGAGACGAAGATCCTCCACAAGATGGGCGATGGTTGGGCCGGTGGACTCATGCTGGACAAGGAAGGAAAGAAACTCTTCTACATGGGCGACGGGGGCATCAGCTATTACGATACGGAGAAGAGCGAGAACAAGTCCGTCGGCATCAACGGGGAGATGGTGTTGAATGAAGGCGCGGAGAGGGCCTACCTCTACGAGCACATCTGGCGGCAGGTGAAGAAGAAGTTCTACAGGGAGGACCTGCAGGGTGTGGATTGGGACAAGTACAAGGCGGAGTATCAGCGGTTCCTGCCCTACATCAACAACAACCACGACATGGCCGAGCTCTGTAGTGAGCTGCTCGGCGAACTGAACGCCAGCCATACGGGAGCGGGCTATGGTGGTGATGAGGTGCAGAACGCGGATGCGACGGCATACCTGGGTCTCCTCTACGCCTTGGAACCGGGTCCGGGTCTTCGGATCGCCGAGGTGCTGCCGAACGGACCGGCGACCAAGGACGGGTCACGGATCAAGGCCGGTCACGTCATCGAGCGAATCGATGGCGAGGTCGTGGCCGCGGATGTCGATCCCGCGCGCTACTTCAACCGCAAGGCCGGCCGATACATGCTGCTCGATCTTCTCGACCCGAAGACGAACACCCGATGGACCCAGACCGTGAAGCCCATCACTTCCTGGGAGGAGAACCAATTGTTGTACAAGCGTTGGGTGGAGAAGTGCAGGCATCTCGTCGACAGCCTGAGCGGCGGCAAGCTTGGTTACGTCCATGTCAGGGGCATGAACGACCACAGCTTCCGCGTCGTGTATGAAGAAGCTCTGGGTCGTTATCACGATCGCGAAGGACTGGTGGTCGACACGCGCTTCAATGGCGGTGGCTGGTTGCATGATGATCTGGCCACCTTCCTGAACGGGAAGACCTATATGCGCATGGAGCCGCGTGGGCAGAAGTTGGGGACCGAGCCGCAGTTCAAGTGGCAGAAGCCGAGCGTGGTGGTCATGAGCGAAGGGAACTACAGCGATGCGCACATGTTCCCGGTCACCTATCGCGCCATGGGGATCGGTAAGCTGGTGGGCATGCCCGTGGCCGGCACCGGGACAGCTGTCTGGTGGGAAGGTCTCCAGAACGACATGTGGTTCGGGATCCCGCAGGTGGGCATGATCGACAACAACGGGAACTACCTGGAGAACCAGCAGTTGGAGCCCGATGTGAAGCAGGCACTGGATCCAGGTGCGGTGAGCACGGGTCGCGACCAGCAGTTGGAGGAGGCCGTGAAGGTGCTGATGCAGTAGGGCTGGCTCCTCGCGGATCGTCGGTCATCTGGTTTCCATGGCCACGAGCCGAGGTACACGGATGCATGAGGGGGCCTGGTCCAGGTCGTGGCCTTCTTGTATCCGGGGCACACTGTAGACCGGACTTCGTTCCGCACCTGTATGATCATCAGGTCCGATGGAATGCGTGATGGGCCCTGAACGATGGGCAAAGGTCCTGCGCATCGGTTGCCGATGTCCATAACGCTCTCAATGAAAAGGGCGGGCCAAGCGGCCCGCCCTTTCACGCGTTTCGCGATCGATCAGCGGATGATCACGGTCTGGACACTGCGGTTGCCGTCGGTCATAAGGCTGAGGCTATAGCTGCCTGCCGCCACCTTGCCGGACACCGGAAGTACAACGGCCTGGCCGGCGGACACATTGCGGCCTTCCGAGTACACCACCCGGCCGGTCATGTCGGTCAGTTCGAACAACACGCTACCGCCGAGGTCGGCACCGATGACCGAGATATCACCATTGGACGGGTTCGGGAACACGCTGAAGGAGTGCGCATTGCGCTCGTTCACGCCCATGAACAGTGTGATCTCGACCGTGTAGTCTTCCACTTCGCCGTAGCTGGCGATGCCACAAGGCGTATCGTTGAAGTTGTTCTCATAGCCCGAGCCGTCGTGCGTGTCATGCAGGCGGACGCGCATACGGGTGGGGCCCGGAACAGCATCCATGGGTATCGTCACCTCGCCCTCGTAGATATCCAGCGCTCCGATCTCCGAAGTGAATACCAGTTCGGAAACGGCATCGAACTCTTCGTTCTGGTCGAAGTCGATCCAGGCCAGCACTTGGTTCTCGCTGTAGCCGGTGGGAGCG
>JAGQVR010000005.1:0-11047 GCA_020437875.1 Flavobacteriales bacterium | reverse complement strand
TTCGTCAGGCGAGTCGTTGTTGATACCTGCGAAGTTCACGTTCACGATCCGCTCCTCAAGACCAAGACCGGTACCATCCGCACCGGCGGAGCAGTAGTTGTCCACGACGGGGATCATGTTCGTCACACAGATGTCGAATGCATTCTCGGTCACATCAGCGGACCAGGCATAGACACGTGCGTAGTAGGTGGTCCCTTCGGTCAGGCCGGGGAAGGAGATCTGCTCGCCGGTGGCACCTGCGTCCACACACCCGAGGGAATTCAGGCTTGCACAATCACCCTCGAACACCTCCAACACCACGTCCTCGGAGGTGGTCACGGTCACAACGTTGGTGCCCTCTCCGGCCACGAACGAGAACCAGACATCATTGGCCTGACCTGCGGTGAAGTTGGAGCAGGTGGCAGGCTCCAGACTCTGCGTGGCGCCGAGCAGGGTCGCCGTGGTGTTCACGCACTCGGTCGAGGTGCTGAGCGCGATGGCACCGGCGCATTCGTCGTTCGCAGGAGGATCGGGCGGGGTGAAAGTGGCCACACAGAGGGTGAACTCACCACCGGTGCCGTAATCCAGGTTGGAGTACATCTCCACGATGTAGTCCGTGTTCTCGGCCACCTCGACCAGCACGGGCGCGGTGACACCGAATCCACAGAACAACTCGTTCCCGCCGCATGCGTCGAGCACCACCAGTCCCCAGTCCTGGGTTTCCGGATCAGCAGGGGTCAATGAAACGGACACGGTCGTGTTGCTGCCTGAGTTGAACGTGTACCAGACGTCCTGGAAACCGGCGTCAGAAGGGTCGTCGCAGCCGGGCTGTTCGCCATCGATCGGGGCCGCGCTGTTGTTGCCAATGGTGGCCATGGTCGCGCAGTCAGCAGGGTCGATGACCGCGATCACGGTGGCGCTGGCACAATCCGGGTTCATGACATCACCACGGTCCGCGGTGATCTCTGTCGGTCGCTCGACCCGTTGCATGAGTCCGGCCTGGACCAGGGCGGCGCGGCTCCTTTCAGCCGGAGCTTTCTCGGTGAGCCGGTCCAGTTTGCTGTTCTGTGCGCACACATCCGTGGCAGCAAGGCTGATGGCCGCTACGGCGAGTGCCGAGTACAAGTGCTTCATCTGTTGATTTGATTGGTTATTGGAACGATACCCATCGTCGGGCGCTGCACAAAGATGGCCATCATGAAGCGTATGACGAACAGTTTTGTTCGAGATGGACTGTTCCTTTCCCCGTCATATTGACATAAGAACGGCCCTGGGATCACCAGGGCCGTTCTGTGCGGATGGGTCGGTCAGTCCTTCACGAAACGGGTCCGGAGCGGGCCGTCCGGGGTGGTCACCTCGAGTATATAGACCCCGCGGCTCAACTCCTCGATACCAATGGTGTTGGCCCGGATCGTTCCAGAGTGCACCAATGCTCCTGTACTGGAGAAGATGCGTGCCGCACGGTTGTTCGTGTCCGCGCCGCCAACGGTGATCCGGTCCGCGGCGGGAATGGGATGGACGATGAGGTCGGGCAGGGCCACTTCATCCACCGCGGTCGTTGAGAAGCCCTCGTACACCACGAGCACCTGGTTCGCCGCCACGTCCAGAATGTGATCAACGATGCCGCTGGGCCAATGGACCTCAACGTTCGCCGTGGCCGCCTGGGCCAGTCCGAAGTGCGCCATCAAGCTGCTCATGAACTTGAACCCATCACCGCTCTTCACATCGCGGATCTGGTCAAGTCCATCCGTGGTCACGACAATACGGGCACCGATCCCGTTGCCGTTGCTCAGGCTGCCCACGGGATGGATGCGCAACCAGTTGTTACCGGTGCCCTGGTTGATCTGGATGCTCCCGTTCATGAGCACATCGAGGTACCCATCGTTGTCCATATCGCCCACAGGACCGTTCGATGGTGCGGTCACATCCATCGTGAAGGTGCCATCACCATTGTTCACGAGCAGGCCGGCGCCACCGAGGATGTCCAGCCATCCATCATTGTTGAAGTCGTGCGTGGTCCATTCGATGCTCTGGCCATTGTTGGCGTTCACTCCGGCCTCGTTGGTGATGTTCGTGAACGTACCGTCCCCATTGTTGCGCATGAACTTGTGCACACTGCTGCTGCTGCTGCCGATCATCACATCCATGTCACCATCGTTGTCGTAATCACCCCACGCGCTGCTCCAACTCTGGTGGGTGTCGTCCAGCCCCAGATCAGGTGCCACGTCGGTGAAGATCCCGCCGAGGGAATTGGGCATCAGCAGGTCCTTGGGGTCGCAGCCGCACTTCGCCACGAAAAGGTCCACCAGCCCGTCATTGTTGTAATCCGTGAACACGGAGCCGTAGTTGCCGCAGGTCTCACCGTATCCGCCCTGCACGAAGGTGAGATCGTCGATGCCGTTGTTGATGAAGGCCACGTTCGCATCCACATCATGACATGAGAAGGCGTCGAGGTGACCATCGTTGTTCAGGTCGACCATGTTGGTGCGCTGGCAGAAGACGTATTCGCTGAAGGAGCGCTCTGTGAAGGCCGTTCCATCCTCATTGGCGAGCATGAAGGTGACCCCGTTGCCGGCGCCGTACATCAGGTCGTTCGCACCGTTCTTGTCCAGATCGCCTACGCACATGCTCCATGATGCAGGGTGGTCCGCTGTTTCTGTGGCGATCGTGACGAAGGAGTAGGTCCCGTCCATCTGCTGGTATCCGATCCGGACGCTGCTGGCCGAAGGGGCCACCATGTCATCCAGTTGATCGTTGTTCATGTCCACTGCGGCCATGTTGTAGCCCATGCCCGGGATGGGCACCGAGGTGAATTGGATAAGGTCGACCGGAGGTGGGGGCGGGGGGAAGAGGCTCAGCTCGAAGTGGAACCCGTTCGAGGACCAGCGGTTGTCGAAGTCGATGATGTACGTCACGTTCGCTGCGGCATAGAACTGGACCAGCGAACTGAGCCCGGCACCACCATCATCATCACTGGCATGACAGACCAACGCATCACAGGTCCCGGAGAAGACCTGGATCCTGGTATCCACCAGCGGGTATCCATTGACCTCCGTGGTGATGATCACACCCGTATCCACCGGAGAGGTGAAGGTGTACCATTCCGCCAGGGTAGGTGTTCCGCCCATGCAGTTCGTCGTGGATACCTGGCCATCGATGACGGTGACCTCGTAAACTCCCTCCAGGATCGGCAGCGCCGTGGGACAGGTGTTCTGGGCGTGGAGCAGGCCACCGGGAACGGCAGCAAGGGTGATGAGTATGGGTATTCGCATGGTCATATCCTCGGTTTCTATTCGTTAAGGGCACGCAGGTTCAAGGGAATTGATCCACTCGGTGACCAGGGCGAGGCCTTCGTCATGAACGAGCGTCCGGCCAAGCAGCGGCATGCGCACCTCCTCATCGGTCGAAGCCATGCGGAAGTGCATCAACGACCGCCCGATACTTCCCCGCGAAACGATGTGCGTGTGCTGGGGCTGCAACGGATCATCAGGTGGCACGCAAACGCCAAGGTTCGCCGGATCGTCGGATTCGCTGTACGCGAATCGCATGGGTCGGTAGTCGCAGTGGCTGAACTCACGATGGCAATGGGCGCAATTGATGTCCACATAACCGCGCACCCTGTCGTTCAGGCTTACCCCCGTATCCTCCCAGTTCGGCACGGTGCGGACGTGCTTCGGACGCCGATGCCCCAGGTACCCGACCGATGCCAGATGGTCCAGTTGGTTCTTCACGCCATCGCGGTATGCGAAGGGGCCGTTCAGGTTCTGTGGCTTCGGGCCGATGGGTACGGCCAGGTCATAGGACTTGTGGCAGGTGAGGCATTCTGCCTCCGAAGGGATCCGGTAGAGGGTCGATCGCTCGGTCCCATTGTCATCGATCCAGGTTATCGGGGTGTTGCTGCCCATGAGATCGAGGAAGCCTTCCGTCTGCTCCTCGTTCCACACATAGTCGGCGAACTCCCAGGCGCCGTTGCGTTTGAACATCAAGCGGGTCTCGATGATCCGGGTCAGGTCGGCCGGCTGCACATGTTCGTAGTAGAAGTTCTTGATCAGCACGGCACCGTCAGGGAAGTCGAGCACCTCCCCATCGCCGTTGTAGGTCGCCTTCGTGCCGGCCGGCATCCACATGAAGCGCTTCTTGTGCGCGTAATCGGTGAAGAGCGTATTGATGGGTTGAAAGGGCACCACTCCGGCCACCGGGCGTTGGTTGGCCATGGGGCCGTCGAAGAACCCATACTCGGAAAGGGTCGCGTACGGGAACTCGACCGGATCAAGGATCAGGCGATCAGCGATGGACGCTCCCCCGGTCACCTGGTCGGAGATGGTGTCCTTGGTGCAGGACATGACGACCAGGACGAGGGCCAGTAGAAGGGTCGGACGATTATTCACGGTCGTGCGAAGAGGACTTGAGCGGCACGAATATCAGGATGACATGCGGGCAGGACCATAGGTTGCCTGCACCTATTCTTGGACACTTGATCGCGGAGCGGTAATGGGAGCCCTGCACCGCTAATTTTGCGCGATGCACCCGATCTCTGCCGCCGACCTGGAGCCGCGACCGTTCGCTTCCTGGGGTCTGGGCCTGGAAAGACCGCTTGTGATCGCCGGTCCGTGCAGTGCGGAGAGTGAGATCCAGGTGTTGGCCACGGCCAAGGGGGTCGCCGCCACAGGCTTGGCGCAGGTGTTCCGGGCCGGTGTGTGGAAGCCACGCACGCGACCCGGATCATTCGAGGGGGTCGGTGAGGTGGCATTGACCTGGCTGGCACGGGTGAAGGACGAGACCAGCCTCCGTACGATGGTGGAGGTGGCCACCGCAGGTCATGTGGAAGCCGCGCTCAAGGGGGGGGTTGACATGCTCTGGATAGGCGCCCGGACCACACCGAATCCGTTCAGTGTGCAGGAAGTGGCCGATGCGCTCCGCGGAGTGGATATCCCCGTATTCGTCAAGAACCCCATCAACCCGGACCTGCAGCTATGGATCGGGGCCTTGGAACGGTTGAAGCGTAGTGGACTGGAACGGCTGGCGGCCATTCATCGGGGGTTCTCCTGGTTCGAGCGCACCCCTTTCCGGAACAGTCCGATGTGGGAGTTCCCCATCCGGTTGAAGGCTGCATTCCCGGACCTGGAGCTGATCGGTGACCCAAGTCACATAAGTGGGAACAGGGCCTTGCTCGGGGGTGTCGCCCAGCAGGCCTTGGATCTTGGCTTCAGTGGCCTGATGATCGAGGTGCACGCGGATCCGGAACATGCACGAAGTGACGCCGACCAGCAACTGACGCCTGTGGAATTCGAGAAGGTGGTCCGCGGCCTCACCTTCCGTCAGGCAAGACCAACGGAAGGCATGCGCGACAGGCTCGACGAGCTTCGCGAACTGATCGACCAATTGGACGAGGAGATCGCCCAGAAGATGGCGGCTCGGATGGAGCTGGCTGCCCGGATCGGCGAGCACAAGCGCGCCCATCAAGTGGCCATCATCCAGCCTGAACGCTGGGAATGGATCATGGAACGCCAGCTGCGTCTGGCGCCACACCTTGGATTGAGCGAGGCGTTCGTCCGGGACTTCATGGATGCGGTCCATCGGGAGAGCATCCGGAAGCAGACCTCGGGCGATCCAGGTCCGGAGGTGTTCCTGAGCTCAGGATCGCAAGGCTCTGGTAGGGATGGGCTGGACCCGCAGTGAGGTCTTCCGCTACCTTTCGCCCTCCTGCAACGAACCAGAACCCTTCAATTCCGATACAGCCACATGCGCGAACGGTACGCACTTCTCGTCCTCTTGGTCGCATCCGCGACCGCTGCACAGTCCCAGCTGAGCTTCACCAACGCCTCTGATCGGAAGAGTTCCGTCACGGCGAGCGGTGGCTGCATGGGAGTGGTCGATATGAACGGTGATGGCCTGGACGACCTCGCCATCCTGCACAACGCGCGCACCTTCCAGGTGGACTACCAGAATGCGGATGGTACCTTCACTCTGGTCGACTATGGCAACGTCAGCAACGCCGGCCAATGGGGATGGGCGATCGGTGATATCGACAACAACGGTCATAAGGACATGATCAGCGGAGGGAACTCCGACGGCGTGCATTACGTGCGGATCATGTCGGCCGGGAACGGCCAGCTCGAGAACCTCAGCGGCCCGACCATCTTCACCCAGGGCATGAGCATCGGCGACATCGACAACGATGGCCGCCTGGATGTTTACGCATGCAATGATGTGGGTCCTAACAACCTCTGGTTCGCCAATGCCAGTGGTGATCTGGTGGAGAACAGTGGATACATGGACTGGACCACCGATCCGACCTCGGATATGAGCGGCAACTATGGAAGTTGTTTCTCCGACTTCGATAGTGACGGGGATATCGACCTGTACATCGCCAAGTGTCGCCAAGGTGTGAACAGCCCGAGCGACCCACGCCGCTGGAACCGTCTCTTCGTGAACGATGGTGACAATGCGTACTCGGACCTGGCGGTCACTTATGGCCTGCAGATCCGCAACCAGACCTGGACCGCTGATTTCGGTGATTACGACAATGATGGCGATCTGGACATGGTGGCCACCAACCACGATGCCACCATCCAGCTGTTCGAGAATGTGAACAACAACTTCATCGACGTGACTTCCGGTTGCGGCATGGAGTACAACGGCTTCTTCCTCCAGAGCAAGTTCGCTGACATGGACAACGACGGCTTCCTCGACGTGCTGATCGCCGGAGGGGTCGAGTACTTCTTCAAGGGCAACGGGGATGGTACGTTCACGCGGGTCACGGGGCTCTTCCCCGCCGGTCGCGACATGCACAGCTTTGCCACGGGCGACCTGAACAACGATGGCTTCCTGGATGTGTTCGCGAACTATGGGACGAGCTACATCAGTGCCGACCCCGGTCAGCCCGATCGCTTGTGGTTGAATGACGGGAACGACAACCATTGGTTCACAGTGCGCCTGAAGGGTACCGTGAGCAACCGTGATGCGGTCGGTGCGCAGGTGCGCATCGTTGGACCGTGGGGTACGCAGGTGCGCGAAGTGAAGGCCGGTGAGAGCTACGGCATGGTCACCACCTTCGCTTGCAACTTCGGACTTGGCGAACACACCACCATTCCCACGCTCACCATCCGCTGGCCGAGCGGGATCGAGGAGACCTTCAACGACCTGGACGTTGATCAGACGGTGACCGTCATCGAGAACACCTGCATCAGCCCGGTGGCGACCATCAGCACCGAGGTGGCACCCATCGTCTGCGGGAATGGGGATGCCATCACATTGACCGCCAACGACGGCTTCGATTATGTATGGAGCACGGGAGAGACCACCCGTGAGATCGAGGTGAGCGAGGCCGGTCCGTACACCGTCACGATCGACTCCGGGGATGGATGCACGGGCACGACCAGCATATTCGTGCAGGAAAGTCCGGATGAGACCCCGACGGTGACCGTGGTGGGCCTGCTGCCTGGCTGCGAAGGGGATGAGGTGGAGTTGACCTCATCTGAAGCAGGCTCCTACTCCTGGAACAATGACGGCGGTGATACACAGTCGATCTCCGTCACGAGCCCAGGTTCGTACACCGTGACGATCGAAGGTGTCTGCGGTCTGTTCACCAGCGATGTGGTCGAAGTCTCCTTCCTGGATGCTCCGGATGCCCCGACCGCCTTCGGTGCCAGCATCCCGCCCAACTCCAGCGCGAACCTCACGGCTGTGGGCGACAACATCCAGTGGTACGACGTCGCGGCCGGCGGTTCCGCCATCGCCTCGGGGAACGACTTCACCACGCCGACACTGACCGCGGACGCCTCCTACTGGGTATCCGCGTCCACGCTGCACGGTGGTGTGGTTTCGTACGGTGGTGCCGAGGTCAACACCGTCAACGGGATCTACCATACCAACACCGACAACTACCAGCTGTTCACGGCCTATGACGATTTGATCATCCGCAGCGTGAAGGTCTACGCCAACAGCACCGGCGACCGCACCTTCGCAGTGGTCGATCAGAGCAATGGTTCGACGATCGCCTCGGGCACCTTCAATGTACCGAACGGGGAAAGCCGGGTGCAGGTGGACTTCAGCGTTCCGGCGGGTGGCCCGTACGGCTTGCGCGCCGTTGGTGGCAACCCTGGACTATGGCGTGACGGCTTGGGAAGCAACCCCAGCTATCCCTTCGCCTTGGGTGACCTTGGTGTGATGACGAGCAGCACCGTATCCGGGGCGAACGCCACGGCCTATTACTACTTCTTCTACGACATCGAGGTGGAGAGCCCGAGCATCCTATGCGAAGGACCCCGGACCATGGTCGACGTGAACGTCGGACCGACCGCCATCACCGAGCAAGCAGGGATGGGTGCCATCACCATGTGGCCGAATCCGACGAGCGGTCTGGTCACCATCAGCGTGGAGGGCCTCACGGGTCCCATCACGGCGGAGGTGATGGACCTCTCCGGTCGTACGGTGAAGCGGTTCAACCTGGACCGCATGCAGCAAGGGGTGGCTATCGTTGACCTGAGCGGTCTGGCCACGGGTGAATACACCCTTGCCCTGCACCATGCTGAGGGTCGCTCGATCGGCCGTCTGGTGCGTCGCTGAGGTGGATCTTGATCATGAAGCCCCGCGTTGCCCGGCAGCGCGGGGCTTCGCATTGTATCCCTCGGGGGCTCTACGACGTATGAGCGCTTTCAACGATACGATCATGCGTCATTCGAAGCTCCTCCTTTTCGTGATACCGATGGTCCTCCTCTTCTCCTGCGTGAAGGCGGGAAAGGAAGTGGCCGAAGAACTCGGGATCGTCCCAAGTACCTGTGGTTCCGACGGGGCACGCGTTCAGGTGGATGTGGATGGGTCCGCGTTCTGTGCCGATGCGCACATCACAGCGGTCTCTGATGGCACCTCCGCCATTGTCACCGGCGTCGGGATACTCGGCAGCACCTTCTCGATCCAGCTCGATACGCTCGGCATCGGCACGCACACCATCTCCGAAGCGACGAACACGGTCATGTACATGAACGCCGGCACACCTTTCGTCAGTGTGGGCGATGATGCTGGCACGGTGACGATCGATCTGTACGATGCTTCCACCGGTCGGTTGAAGGCCCATTTCGAGGCCAGCGTGTTCAACGAGATGAGCGGGAGCAGCAAGTCCCTCAGTGGCTCGGTGGATGTGACCTGCTCGCACTCGGAGTAGGGGCCCGATCGGCGTTCTTCCGAAGGCGGCGACCCTTCGGATGATCCGTGATCCGGCCTGCCGCCGGGTCTTAACTTTCCCCGATGCAGCAGGGGAAAGGGTCCGCGGGTATGGTGCTCATAGGCGTTGGTGGGACCGGCTGTGCGTTGTTGCCGCTCATTTCCGCGCTCGGACCTGCATCGATCCGCTTGGTGGATGGCGATACGGTGGAGGCGGGCAACCTCCCGCGCCAGCGCCTCTTCGCACCGGATGATGTCGGGAAGTTGAAGGTGGTCGCGGCCATGGAACGCATCGGTCCTGTGGCCCCAGGGATCCACTGGGATCCGGTCGCTCATTTCATCGACGCTGCGAACATCACGGCCATGCTGGAGGGTTCGGACCTCGTCGCGGATTGCACGGATGATCTCGCCGCCCGTGCCTTGGTCGAGCGGACCTGTCGCAGCATGAACATCCCATTGGTCAGTGGCGCGGTGCATGGCCACCAGGTGCAGGTGATCACCTGCCATGGAGCGGACCACAGCCGCCGCCGCGAGGGTTTCTTCCGCGGTCGTGCCTCCGAGGACCAGCTGGGTTGCGACATGCAACGTGTTCCGGCCGCCGTCACCACCTTGACCGCATCGCTCATGGCCCTGCGCATCGCGGACCTGCTTGTCGGAGGGGATGGGCTGGCGGGTGTGATGGACCTGGTGGATGCCGAACACGGCCGTTGGATGCGCATCATGGGACCCGATGCGGGTGAATTCATGGATACGCCGATCAGGCCATCGCACCACGCATGAACGAGTTCACGATCGCGCTGCTCCTGACCATCGTGGCTTTCCTCTATGCCAGTGTGGGCCACGGTGGGGCGAGTGGCTACATCGCCGTGATGACCCTGCTCGGCTTCGCGCCTGAACTGGTAAGGCCCACCGCGTTGACCCTGAACCTTTTCGTGAGTGCGATGGCCTTTGTCCAGTTCGCGCGAGCTGGCCATTTCCGCTGGAGCTTGTTCCGGCCTTTCGCCGCCGCATCCATGCCATTGGCCTGGATCGGAGCGCGCATCCACCTGGATACCGTGCTCTACAAACGCATCCTGGCCATCTGCCTGGCCATTGCCGTTGCGCGTCTCCTGGGCTTCTTCGGTGGTGGCGATGAACGTAAGGCTCCTCCTACAGTGTGGCTGGCATTGGTCATCGGGGCTGTGCTCGGCCTGGTGTCCGGGATGATCGGCATCGGTGGTGGCATCCTGCTCAGCCCGCTTCTGCTCCTCTTCGGTTGGAGCACGGCCAAGGAGAGTGCGGCCGTGAGCGCGGCCTTCATCTTCGTCAATAGCGCGGCCGGGCTCGTGAGCCTTGCCCTATCCAAGGGACTCGACTTCTACACGTCCGACCATCTGTTCTGGATCGCGGCGGCCTTGATGGGTGGATCGCTCGGAGCCTACGTGGGCGCTCAACGCTTCAGCCAGTTGCGCCTGCGCCAGGTGCTGGGCGTCGTGCTTCTGCTCGCCTCTTTCAAACTGTTCTTCGCATGATATCCGTGGAGGAAGCGCGCCGCATCATCATGGCGCATGTGCCGCTGAAGGAGCCGGATACGGTCAGCCTTGCTGATGCATTCGGCGCCTGGTCGGCAACGGACGTGTTCGCACCGCATGACCATCCCCTGTTCGATATGAGCGCGGTGGATGGATATGCCTTCGCCTTCGATCCGGGAGTTAAGGAATGGACGATCGATGGGACCATCGCGGCAGGTTCTTCACACGTTGGTCAAGTGAGACCTGGTGGTTGCGTGCGCATCTTCACGGGTGCGATGCTGCCGCCCGGGACGGATACGGTGGTGATGCAGGAGTTCGTCACGGTGAAGGGCGGTCGCATCATGCACGGTGATGATCGGCTTACCCGTGGAGCGAACGTGCGTCGAAAAGCGGAG